>JAFYDR010000232.1 GCA_017544725.1 Kiritimatiellia bacterium | reverse complement strand
TCGTTACGCAATCGGACGCGACGGAGCGCGTCCCTCCCATCCGTCACTGCAACCTCTGGTTGCTTACTTCTCAGCCTCTCAGCTTCCCCGCTTCTCAGCTGGGCGGCCTCGCCGCCCTACGAAGTTATAGGCAAGTGCCGCGCCCGCGCTGCGCGTGGGAATGTTTATAGGGAATAACTTGGAAAACCACCACATCTCGTCACTCGTCACTACTTCGCAAAGCGAAGTTATAGCCCCGAAGGGGCGAAGGTACACAGACGGGGGCAAGCGTAGCACCGCCCCCGGAATCAAGTAAAGGCACGTTAGCCCTGAAAGGGCGACGGAAAGCGACGCGGCATGGCGAGTGGCGGTAAATTATTCTGTCGCCCTTTCAGGGCTTGGCGGATACTGGTTGTACCACCGGGGGTCACGCTTCGCTCACCCCCGTCTGTACAGTTGACACCCTTTCAGGGCTTCTGCAACCATGCAATCGCAAATCCTGCCGGTTTCGATGACGAGGGCGTCGCCGTTACACAAGCGGACGCAACGGAGCGCGTCCATCCCATTCGATTGTACTCTCGATAGCTACCGATGACACGCGACAAACGACACGCGACACGCAGCATTGGACTGACAGGACTGGCAGCTAAATACCCGTCCCCACTGCCCCATTGTCCCCACTTCTCAGCCTCATCTCGTCACTCTTCACTCGTCACCGTGCGAAGCAGCTGGTGGCTTTGCCTCCCTCATTCGTCATTGCCGCCACAAGGCGGCACTTCATTCGTCATTTTTCTCTCTTCATTGCCGCTTCCGGCGGCTGGCGGCTCCGCCGCCCCTTCCTAAAACGGGACGCCGAGCAGTTTGCTGAAGGCGCGGTAGGCGTGTGTGCGACGTTCTTTCGTCCACTGGCGAACCGTGCGGATCTTCTGGCGGTAGAAATCGAAATCCAACCCGAACGGATCGCCCCACGACTGTTTCTTCGCGACAACTTCGTCGGGATCTGCCGTGCGCAGATCTTCCAAGTGGTCTCGCACCTGATGATAGGCATCCCGCCACGGCATCCCCCCCGCAACCAGTTCCAACGCATGGTCTGTCGCGAAGACACCCGGCTCAAAGGCGGCGCGTAACCGCTGCGGATTCACCTCCAGCGAACGGATCATGAGTGCCATGATGCGCAGGGAGGCGCGTGTCACGGAAAGCCCTTCCATGTACAGCCCCTTCGTGTCTTGCAGATCGCGGTTGTAGCTACCGGGCATCGCCGTCAGAATCGTGTTGACCGCCGCAACACAACTCTGAACCTTCGCTGCCTTGGCGCGGATCAGCTCCAGCACATCTGGGTTGTACTTCTGCGGCATGATACTGCTTCCCGTGCACAGTTCACGCGGCAGACGGAAATAACCGAATTCCGGCATGGAGAAGAGAATCAGATCTTCCGCCAGCCGGGAAAGGCTCACCATGATCTGCGAACAGGCGGAGAGCGTCGCCGCCTCATCTTTGCCACGCGCACACCCGACATAAAACACGTTGTGGATCGGGCGGGCAAACCCCAGAAGATTTGCCGTCAGAATCCGATCCAGCGGAAGCGGGACTCCGTACCCCGCCGCCGATCCGAGCGGGCAGAGGTCGTTGGCAACATAAGCAGCCTCGACCCCGAGCAGGTCGTCCAGCAACATCTCGCCGTATCCAGTCGCCCACAACCCGACCGTGCTGGGCATGGCTGGCTGCAGATGCGTCCGTCCAACCATCGGCAACTTCTGGTGCTTCTTTCCGAAACGGACCAGTTCCTCCGCGAGAGACGCCACTTCGTCCGTCAGTCCCAGCAACTCATCCTTGATGTGCAACCGGATATCGACCGCCACCTGATCGTTGCGACTGCGTCCCGTATGGATCTTCCGTCCCAGGTCACCAAGACGCTCGGTTAGACGGCGCTCAATCGCCAAGTGAACATCTTGATCCGCCTCGGTAATCACGAATTTACCCTGTTGCGCCTCGCGGATCAAATCGACCAGCGCGGCAACCACCGCATCCCGTTCCTTCGGCAGGATCACGGGTGGCTTGACATCCATCTTCGACAGCGTGGTGACATGCGCGGCCGAACCGAGACAGTCCCACACCACGAGATTCAAATCCAGCTTAGGGTCATCCCCGACCGTGAACGCCAACACGTCTGAATTGATCTTCCCGACAATGGTTTTCTCCGCAATCTTCTTCTCTTTCATCCGTTCCATCCTCTCTCGATTCTTACACACCGCCAAACCGACGGTTTCGCCTCGAATAGGCGTTCAACGCATCCATGAAATCTTTCTCCGAAAAGTCCGGCCACAACACATCCGTCACGTAAAATTCGCTGTAAGCGCATTCCCACAGCAGGAAATTGCTGATCCGCAGTTCCCCGCTCGTCCGGATGATCAAGTCGGGATCGGGAACGTCCGGCGCATAGAGGTTTCCAGAAATCGTCCCCTCGGTAATTTCGTCGGGCGACAACGTCCCCGCCTTCACCTGTTCTGCGATTCGCCGTGCGGCGTAAACCAGTTCGCTCCGTCCGCTGTAACTCAAGGCGATGAGCAGCTGTCGCTCGAAAGAGGCAGTCTCCTCCTCCAGTCTCTGGACTGCCTTCTGCAGATCCTCGGACAAATCCTCCTTCCGTCCGATCACACGCAACCGCACCTTCTTTTCCAACAGCTCCGCCTCGTTCTTTTCGATGAACCCCTCCAGCAACTTCATCAGTCCCGAAACCTCTTCCGCCGGGCGACGCCAGTTCTCCGTACTGAACGCATAGAGGGTCAAGTAACGGATGTCGGTATCACGGCACCAGTTCAACACGCGGCGAACCGTCTCCGATCCCGCCTTGTGTCCCGCCAGACGCGGCAACCCGCGCTTCTTCGCCCACCGTCCGTTACCGTCCATAATAATCGCGATATGCTTTGGCCTCACGACAGGCTCGCCACCGTCATCTTTCTTGCGTGAAAACAAACCCATGTTTCACCTCTCTCCCGATTTCTGGAAATCGTATCCCGAACATTCCTCCGTCCAGACGGTTTGCCCCCATCCGCCTACTTCTCCCCTTTCAAACCGGAACGTGGCGTGTTTCGTCCGTTTCATACCTCCTCCATCCAGTTGGGTATGAACTTTTCGAGAAACTCCCGTAACCGACGGTTTCGGATTCCTTGCAGATTCTTCCTAAGCCGCCCCAAGTGTTTGCGACACAGTTCCGTCACCCGCTCGGAAATATCTGAATGAAGGATCGCCGTCAGAAGTTTCTCCCGCACCTTCCTGTCGGTCTTCCAGTCGGCTGAAATCCAACGGCGGACCTCGGCATCCTTGCTCCGGCAAGCCTCCGCCAGAAAGAGCGTGGGACGCAGCGCAAGGATGTCGGAACGCCGTCCGATATCGCCACACAGGTCATCCATGTCGTCATTGGTCTGAAACAGAGTTCCCCAATTGAGCGAGAATGCCGTCAACGCCTCACGCTGCTTTTTGTCCAGACCCGCCGCCGCCGCACCGCACTGCATGGCGACTTCGAATGCGGCCCCCGTCTTCTGCCGGTAGATCTCGAACACATCTTTGGAAGAAATCTCATGCGGATCCCTGCAGAATGCCAGTTCCTCTCCCTGTCCTAATGCCAATTCCTTGTGACCATTCGCGGCGATCCGCAACAGTTCGCACCGGACGGGAACAGGAAAAGGCGATTCGGCAAGAAGACGATACCCCTCGCCCAGCAACCAGTCCCCCGCGTTGATGGCGGAGGGAACGCCGTACCGCGCGTGAACGGTCGGCATCTGGTAACGCTCCAAATCGCCGTCCTCGATGTCGTCGTGCACCAGCGACGCCTTGTGGAAACACTCCACGGCAATCGCCACGGGAGCGATCCACTTCGGATCCTCTTTGGGCTTCAACAGCGTGTACACGGTAGCGGTCAACATCGGACGCAATCGTTTGCCGTCCGTCAGCAGCCACTCGCGGCCAATCCGGTCGGCATCTCCCGACACCTTCCCCATCCACCGACGCAACCCTGCCGGACTGAACCAGCCATTCAGTTCGCGCCTCAGCGGGGATTTACTTGTCTTCTTTTTTGTTTCGGAATTCATTGCAAAACTTCTGGATGGGACAACCCTCGCAATGCGGATTGCGCGGAGCGCAACGGGTCTGGCCGAAAGAAACCAAATACGAGTTCCACGTCTTCCAATACCGCTTGGGAAGCGTTGCACGCAACGCCATCTCCGTATCGAACGGCGTCTTGGTCTGAACCAAACCGAGCCGATTCGAGATTCGGTGGACATGGACATCGACACACACCGCCGGCTTGTCGAACCCCAGCGCGACGACGAGATTCGCCGTCTTCCGTCCAACCCCCGGCAGTTCGCACAGAGCCTCGACCGTATCCGGCAGAACACCGTTGAACTTCTCCTGCAGGACATCGGGCAAAGCCTTCAAATGCTTTGCCTTCTCGTGGTAAAAACCGACGGGAAAAATCAATTGCTCAATCCGCTCGACAGTCATCTGCCGCAGGTCATCCGGACAAGACATCTCCGCGAACAGACGACGAACCGCGCCAGCCGTACAGGCATCCTTCGTCCGCGCACTAAGAATCGTGCCGACCAACACGTGAAACGGGTCGTTGGTTTGCGCGGCAACCAGCTCGATAATCGGGGATTCCGCCTTGCAGAATTCGGCTTTCAACAGCCTGTTCACTTCAGGAATGTCACTCGCTTTCATGTGTGAAAGTGTACCCCATTTTTCGTACTCCCTCAAGCCAAAAGAGAGGAGAGCGGCTGAAGCGGCTCACTTAAATGAAATGATTAAATCGCAGTCTTCGACTGCTTGAAATCGGGCTTCGCCCTTTCAATCGATCGCGCCGTCAATTTCAAGCCGCGCAGCGGCGATTTAACCTTTTAACCTTTTCATTCGTCACTTGACACTTCTCAGCCTCTCAGCTTCCCCGCTTCTCAACTGGCGGCTTTGCCGCCTGTCATTCCTTACGTCTGTGCTTGAATTTGCGGTTGCTCCTGTGGTAAACTAGACCAACACAGGAACGAAAGCGGATGCATATCTCACATCAGAGTTCTCGAGAAGACATTGTCATCACTGGAATGGCCTGCCGTTTCGCGGGTGCTGCCAACAACGAAGGTTTTTGGCAACAAATCATGACGCGGCAGCACGGTTTTTCCGTCTTGCCGGAAGGCGAGATTTCCATTGCCCCTCGCCGTAAACCGCTTTTCGGTCGTCCCCTACCCACCCATGCCGCGCGACTCGGCAACCTCTATTCCGCTGCAATCCCACCCGAAACGAAGGGGGGACAGGAGAAGCGGGCCCCCTACAATCCTGATCTCTTTTTCGCCAGCAATCTAGTGTTGGACGCCTTGCGTGACAGTCGCATTTCCTCGCGCTTGCTCTCGCCCGACAAGATGTCGTTCCACCTCGGATTCTCCCCCCTCTTCTCTGTAGCTTCGCAGAACTGGTTGATGCATACGTCCATGCTTGACCAGACCGTCAACTTGATCGGTCAGTTCTTCCCCGGTGCCACGTCCGAGCATTTGGAGTCGTTGCAGGAACAGCTCACGGGTGTGTTGCCGAGTGCCACACCAGTCTCCTTCCTTTCTGCGCTGAGCGGAACCGCCACATCATGGATTGCGGCGCAACTGGGCGCGACAGGCATTGCGAATTCGATCGATGCGGGTTCTCTCTCCTGCATGATCGCCTTGCGCCAAGCGATGGACAGCCTCTTCCTGCGCCACTGCGACTTGGCAATTGCGGGTGCAGTCCAGCAACCTCTCTTTCGCGGATTGATTGAGGGACTGTCCGGATCAATTCCCTTCTCGGAGGAGGAGTCCCTGCATCCTTTCTCGCGTGAATCACGTGGAACCCTCCCCGGCGAGGGCGGAGCCGTCTTTGTCCTGAAACGGTTAAAAGATGCCAAACAGCAAGGTGACCGGATATACGCGATCATTCGAAGTGTCGGTTTGGCTACCGCATTGCCCGACGCGCGTCATAAGGGACCGACTGCCGCCTGTCTGCGGCAAGCCATCACATGCGCCTTGCGCGAGGCGGGGACGGTTCCCGAGAGTTTTCAAATGGTCGAAGCCCACGGTTCCGGGATTCCCGTCTCCGACCAGACGGAACTCTCTGTTTACAGCGAACTGGCGGGCGATGGGAAGAAACAGCCTTTGATCGGTGTCGGCTCCGTCAAGGGCAATGTGGGGCATACGCTTTGGGGGGCAAGCGCCGCCGGGATTGCGAAGACGGTCCTCGCCATTGCGCACAAGCAGTTCCCGCCGTCAGTACCCATCGAACGTCCGTATCCGCAACTCATGACCGGATCGCCGCTCTATTTGCTTACCGAGTCGCGTCCGTGGTTGCGCGGCAACAAAAAACACCCGCGTCGTGCGTGCGTCACAGCGCTCAGCAGTTCGGGCAGCAGTGCGGCTGCCGTGTTGGAAGAATATCCGGAGTAACAAATGGCGCAAGTGGTTCTGCAAAATGCCTGTAAGCGATACGGGAACGGCGGGTTGGCCGTTGACAATTTCTCCCTGACCGTGGAAGACGGCGAGTTTCTGGTGCTGGTCGGTCCGTCCGGATGCGGGAAATCGACAACCCTGCGCATGGTGGCTGGACTGGAGGAGATCACGTCCGGTTCGTTGCTGATCGACGGACGCGATGTCACGCATGTGCCGCCGAAAGACCGCGACATCGCGATGGTCTTCCAGAACTATGCGCTCTATCCACACATGACCGTCTATCAGAACATGGCGTTCGGTCTCAAGCTGCGGAAGATTCCGCGAGAGGAAATCGACCGCCGCGTACAGGAGACAGCGCAGACGCTGGATCTCTCCGACTTCCTCAAGCGACTCCCCAAGCAACTTTCCGGCGGGCAACGTCAGCGTGTCGCGCTGGGGCGGGCGATTGTCCGGCAACCAAAGGTCTTTCTCTTCGACGAACCACTCTCCAACCTCGATGCCAAAATGCGAGTGGAAATGCGCGGGGAGATTCGGCGACTGCACGATCTGTTGCGTGCCACGATGATTTATGTCACGCACGACCAGATCGAGGCAATGACGATGGGTGATCGCATCGTAGTGATGAACCAAGGAAAGATCCAGCAGACGGCAGCTCCGCTCACGGTTTACCGTCATCCCGCCAATACCTTTGTGGCGGGTTTCATCGGGACTCCGCCTATGAACTTGCTCCGTGTCCAAACCAAACGAATCGGCGCGGAGGAGATCGAGCTTTCTTCGAGTGCCGTCTCGCTGACGATGCCGTCCGAGGTCTTTCCCGAAAAAGAGCCGCCAGCTGAAGCGATTTTCGGATTCCGTCCCGAAGCGGTCTCCCCGAATCCACCGGCAGAAGAAAAACACGCGCGAATCACGGGGCGCGTAGAACTGGTGGAACCAATGGGCGCGGAAACGTTCGTGCATCTCGTGTTGCCTGATGGTTCGCGCGCAACCGCACGGCTCGCGCCCGATGCGACGTGCCGTGCCGGGGAAGAGATTGCGTTATCGATCGCACTTTCACGTTGCTGCCTGTTTCATGCAGAGACTGGCACAGCGTTTTACACAGGAGGAAAAGAATGAACAAACTGAAGGGTATTATTCCCATTGCCATTATTCTCGTTGTCGCCTTTCTGATTATGGGCGGATGTTACAAGCAGATCGATCCGGGCGAAGTCGGAATCCGCACGTTCTTCGGAAAGATCACGAGCCAATCCCTTGACGAAGGACTCCACTTCTATTGGCCGATCGGCGGCAACATCATCGTCTATGATGCCAAACAACAGCGTATGAATTGTAACACGGAAGTATTTACGAAGGACATCCAGACCGCGAAGATCCAGTTCGCCATCAACTACTCACTGGACCGCACGAAGATCGCGGATCTCCACCAGACCGTCGGCATCTCGTTTGAGCAGAAGTTGATCGAACCCGCCGTGATAAACGCGGTTAAGGACGTGATCGGGCAATGGGAGGCGGATTCGCTGATCGCCAAACGCGATGAGGCAGCCAAGCTCATCTTCTCCACTCTCAATCAGGTACTCGACAAATACGCGATTCAGGTTTCCGCCGTGAACATCATGGACATCAGTTACTCGGACGCCTTTGAAAAGGCTGTCGAAGAAAAACAAGTCGCCATGCAGAACGCGATCAAGGCGAAAAACATCACCGACCAGAAGACCGAGGAGGGCAAGCAGCTGGTGATTATGGCGGAGGCGGAAGCCAAGTCGATGACCACGCGCGCCGAGGCGCTGGAGAAGAACAAGGATTTGGTGCTGTACGAAGCCGTGATGAAGTGGGACGGAAAACTGCCGGTTTACCTGATGGGTGATGTCGTACCCCTGCTCAATTTTTCGACGCCGAAACAAGAACGGACACTCTCGACACGGCAACGGAATGAATCAAAGGAAGGAGCCGCCAAATGAAACTCATTCTACTTTACGGAATCGCATTGTTGCAGGTTTGTCTCGCACAAGCCACCACCTACTATCTGGACAGCGAGCGCGGAAATGACGTTGCCGACGGTCGTTCGGAAGCGACAGCCTGGAAAACTTTGAAACAGCTTAACCGCGTCAAGTTCGGTGCCGGTGACAAAGTCCTCTTCAAACGCGGCGGTCTCTGGCGCGGCAACTTCCGCGCGCGCTCTGGCGAAGAGGGCAAGCCTCTACTCTACAGTGCCTACGGCGAAGGCCCGAAACCGATCATCCAGAACTCAGTTGCGCGTGACCGTGAATCGGATTGGCTCGAAGTCTCTCCCGGAATTTGGGCGACGCTCCCCTTCCACATGGAGATTCGCGAACAGCGTGATGCGCTTTCCGACGCGAACTGGGGTAGCTCGTTTCAAGAGAAGGCGAAAGGAACGTTCCGCAAACTGACGGAAAATGGGAATGGAAACGCGGAAAGTTTCTGGCGTGTCCAAAGCGTCTTTTCCGGTGAGCGTGGACACCACCTCCAGCTCTGGGGACCGGTCATCACCAACCTGCAAGACACCTTCATCGTCCGCATCAAGATGCGTTCGTCCAAACCATTCAAGTATTCGTTGCCACTCCATGTGATGTTGAATCACCCCCCATGGACACACTATGCGGAAGGGAGTCCGATGCATGCGGAGGATACCAACATCTCGACGGAGTGGAAAACCATCGACTACTTCTTCGTTACGGATCCAGCGCGGGTCGGCGAAGCGACCACGCTTCACATGAATCTTGGCGGCCAGCTGCCGTCGGACTCCGCCTTCGATTTCCAAGTACTCGGCGTGTGGAACATGCGTTCCACCTACGCGCAGTTACTGCGCAAAGACGTCGGCATCTTGATTCTCAATCACGGCGAAGCATGGGGGATCAAGAAGTGGAAGCTGGAGGATTTGAAGAAACCACTCGACTACTGGTATGCGCCCGAAGAAAAGCGGGTGTTTGTCCGGTGTGACGGAAACCCGGCGGAAAAATACAAGAGCATCGAGCTCGCCTTTACCCAGCACATCATTGAAGAAGGCGGATCGCACGATGTGATCTACGACGGTCTCGCCATCCGCTACGGCGGCGCTCACGGAATCGGCGGCGGCAACACCAAACGTATCACCATCCGTAACTGCGACCTCTACTGGATTGGCGGCGGTCTGCAGTACTGGCACCAGAAGGGGTTTCCCGTGCGTTTCGGTAACGCGATCGAGTTCTGGGGAAAGGCCGATGGGAATTTGGTGGAGAAGAACCGTGTCTGGCAAGTCTATGACGCGGCGCTGACCAACCAGACCTCCGGCGACCCCGACGCGCATGAGACGAACATCATCTACCGGGACAACGTGATCTGGCAGTCTGAGTATTCCTTCGAGTACTGGAACCACGACCCAAGGAGCTTTACGGGAAACATCCTCTTCGAACACAACACCTGTATCGACGCGGGATTCGGTTACGCGCACACACAGCGTCCCGATCCCAACGGAGCGCACCTGATGTTCTACGACAACTCCGCCCCCACAACCAACTTCGTGGTACGGAACAACATCTTTTACCGGACGACAAACCGTTCGACGCGGATGTTCAACGACTGGCGGTACGGTCTGACGTTGCAGAACAACCTCTATTACATCCAGGCCGACCAGACACTCTACCAGTACCACAGCAAGACCAACAACATCATCTACAAGCCGTCGGAATTTGCGAAGTACCAGAAGGAGATGGGCATGGATCACGGATCCATCTTCGCGGAACCGCAATTCGTCGATGCGGCGAACCGTGACTATCGGTTGCGTCCTGGCACCGTCGGAACCACCGGCGCAACGGACGGTGGACCGATCGGAGCGCGCTGGTAAGCCCGCCGATCGCGGTGCGCACGGGAACGTTCAAGGGGATAACTTGGAAAACTACCGCATCTCGTCACTCGTCACTGCTTCGCGCAGCGAAGTTATAGGCAAGAATATCTCACGCGAAGTACACAAAGTCCGCGAAGGAGGATTTGAGTTGACAGCACTCAAGACCAAAAAGACCATGAATCAACTTCGCGAACCTTGCGTGAGGTAAAAAGAGGAAAAACATCACGCGAAGTGCGCAAAGTCCGCAAAGGAGAAGAGAGAATGCAAATCGAAGAAATAGGAAAAGACACTCTTGACACTGCGTTTGCGATTCACACGCAGTTTGGAAGTGGTCTGCTGGAGAAGGCTTACCGCGTGATACTGGCTACTGAATTGCGCAAACTTGGGCATATCGCCGAAGAGGAAAAGAACTGCGGATTCGTTTTCAACGGAACGCGGTACGAGAACATGTTCCGAGTCGATCTGCTGGTAGATGACACGATTGTGGTGGAATTGAAATCCGTGAACCGTAACGAATTAGTGTTCGGGAAACAATGCCTCACATATCTCAGACTTCTTGACAAGCGTCTCGGATTCGTCATAAACTTCGGAATGTCATC
>JAFYDR010000231.1 GCA_017544725.1 Kiritimatiellia bacterium | reverse complement strand
TATCCCCATGAACGTTCCCGCGTACGGCGCGGGCGGGGGGTTGTCTAATAACTTCGCTGCGCGAAGTAGTGACAGGTGGCGAGGTCGCCAGCTGAGAAGCGGGGAAACGGGGAGACTGAAAAGAGACACAAAGGACGAAAATGACAAAAGGGACAAGTGATCGCAGTCCAGCGTGACTGGTGGCGTCAGCTCTACTTTAGCTTCTCAGCCTTTCAGCTTTTCAGCTGATGGCTTTGCCGCCCTTCAGTTTTTATTCATATTTCTTCATTCTTCATTGCCGCCGCAAGGCGGCACTTCATTCCGAACGAAGTGAGGCAAGGCAACATTCCTAAAAGCTAACAGCTAAAAGCTACCTTGGTAAAAAGTTGTCCGTACAAGTTACACAGGGGTGGATTTTTTGTGTATAATAGTGGCATCTTGAGAGGAAATGGTATGACACTGAAGTTTTGGACAGTTGCAATTCTTTTTCTCGCCGCCTCCTCCTGTGGACTTGCGGAAGGGAATGGCAAGACGAAACCGTTTCGGCGACTGGTGCTGGCTGACGAGTCGCGTGCCAAGGTACATTACTACGATTCCAATGCTCCGTCCGCCTGTTTTTCCATTGCCGTCGAGAAACCGGTCTGGGATCTAAAGCGCGTGTCGGACGGCAGGTATCGCATCGTCTGCCACAAGGGGTTCATGATTGTAGATCTGCCCCGTCGGAAGGTCATCGAAACCTTCCGTCATCCGGCACTAGACGAAGTAACCGCTATCTGCGATCTACCGGACGGCGGGTTCGTCGCATCAGTCAACCCGCGCGAAGGGGAACTGAAGGGTAAGGCGATTCTCGTGCTACGTTTCTCCAAGGACCGCAAGTTACTCTCCTCCCATCCCTTCCGAGGAATCTTCTACGCCCGATCCATGACCAGGCTGAACAATGGCGAGCTCCTTCTTGCACAGGAACACGGTTTCACCCGCGGACGTTTGCCTGACAGAGATGGCGATGGCGTGATCCTGCAGAATTTCAAGCAACCAGCGGGACGCAACCTCTTTGAGGTAGAACCCGCTCGTGACGGAAACGGTTACTGGGCCGGTACCGGATACGGAGCGCAACTCGTCCGTTTCGCGAAAGACGGAAGCGTAGTCTCCGTCTGGCAGGCACCGCCAGCAGACGGATTGAAAAGCGTCTTTTACGCACAGCCTCAGGAATTACCCAACGGTCACGTGTATATCGCCAATTGGACCGGGCACGGTGCTCAAGATTCGCGCAAGGGCTGGCAGGTGATTGAATTCGACGAAACGGGAAAGGTCGTGTGGACGCTCCATGATCCGGAAACCTATGGTTCCGTCAGTGGCGTAATCGTCTTGGACTCGCCCGACCTTACTGATCACTTCGCTACACGGAGTAGTAACGAATGACAAAACAATGACGAATGACGAGTGACGAATGACAAGTGATGGAAGGCACGTTTGCCTATCGAATTTAGGAGTACAAGCATGAGAAGGAGAATCGACATGAAGAGAAAGGATGGAATCCTGATACTGGCAGGTGTGTTGGTAGCAGGTGTCGTAACGGGTAGTCCCCCCCCCTGCATATCGGATGTACAGATCGGATTAGACGAGACGAACCGCACGGTGAACGTGACCTACACGCTGGACCGCGAGGCGATTGTGACGGTTGAATTCGAGGCGGACGGTGAACCTGTCGGCGGGTACGCAGACTCGTTCGCGAACGGCGACGTGAACCGCGTGGTGCCCGCGACGGACGGTTCGGAACGTCGTATCATCCGCTGGGCATCGGACACCGCGTGGCGCGGTCATTCGGCAACAGCGCTTTCGGCGCATGTGACGGCGTGGGACACGCTCACGCCGCCAGATGTAATGGTGGTCGATATCACTTGCTCGAACAGTGTCCGTTACTACGTCTCCACGAACACGTTGCCGGAGGGTGGATTGACGAATGACATTTATCGGATGCAGAAGCTGGTGTTGAAGAAGATCGCCGCAAAGGGCGTGACATGGCAGTCCGGTTCAAGCGGCTACAACGCCAACGAGGTCGTCCACAACGTGACGCTGACAAACGACTACTACATGGCGGTGTTCCCGTTCACGCAGTGGCAGTGGAAGTTTCTGGCACCCACTACGCCTTCGTATTGCGCCTGGCAGACGGGAGCGATGCCAACAGGCGGGACGCGTCCGGTGGAGAACGTCTCCTACGTCATGATCCGCGAGGCGAAGTACGATAACTCCTCGGCGGAAGATCCGGATTACCAGTATCCGAACAATCCGCATCCGAAATCCTTGCTCGGCATCCTGCGCCGCGAATCGCAACTTCCTTTCGACCTGCCCTCCGAAATGGAGTGGGAGTATGCCGCCAACTGCGGATACGATTACACCAAGCTCGGCGACGGCAGTGCGGCGAACGAGACGAATATGAAGAAGCTTGGACGAATCGCCAGCACCTTCACGACCGGTATTCCGAATACCGCAACTGCTGTCGTGGGCTGTTACAAACCCAATGCCTTCGGTCTCTACGACATGAACGGTAACGTGTGGGAGTGGTGTCTCGACCGTTATGTCGCCGACCGTACAACGATGACGGATGGCGACGCGCATGGTGCGGTCAACACGACCGGTTCGGGGCGTGTGGCGCGTGGCGGCCGTTACTCAAGCCCGTGGAAGAACGCGCGCAGCCAGTACCGCTGGGCGATGACGGATTCGAAAGGCCCTACCTATCGGGGGAACAACAACTCTGACACACTCGGATTCCGCGTTTCCGTCCACATCGGTGAAGGCGGGTTAACCCCCACGGAACTCAGTAAATCGACGGTCGTGTCTGCAAATAGCATTGCGTTACAGACGGCAGAGGATGTAGTCGCACAGGAATCGAACGCGGACGCATTGGAAATGCGCGTCCGAACATGGCTTGACTCCATGAGTATCCCATTCCGGTCTGACGCCCTCGCAGGAACAATCATCTTCATCAAGTAGAAAGGAGGATCAAAATGAAACGAATCATCTGTACCTTGGCATTCCTGTCTTGCCTACTTTCGACTTCGGCAGTGACACCGGAAGTGTCTGACGTCCGATTCACCCAGAACATACTTTCGCGTGATGTAACGATCACATACATTCTCTCGGCTCCCGCCGTGGTGACGGCGGATATCCTGACCAACGCGCTCGAAACGGCGGGTGTCTCCATCGGCGCAGAGAACTTACGCGGTCTGGCAGGAGACGTCAACCGTCTCGTTCCCGCCGGTTCCCGCACGATTACTTGGAAACCGCGTACCGAGTGGCCCGATATCGTGATCGATACCGCCAGCGTAAAGGCGCGAATCACCGCCTACGCACCAGAGTTGCCGCCCGATTTCATGGTCTTCGATCTGGAGCAGGGTGGTGCCTTGCGTTACTACGCGAGCGAAGAGGCGCTACCATTCGGCGCCGTCACGAACGACGCGTACAAGACACGTTATCTGCTGATGAGGCGCATGGACGCGAACGGCATCGCCTGGACGATGGGCTCTCTCACCGACAAACGGACGAACACAACGATCGAGGGTGCGGAGACCGCGCATACGGTCGTATTCACGAACGACTTCTACATCGGCGTCTATCCAGTAACCCAGCGGCAGTGGGAGCTCGTGATGGGCGACAATCCAAGCTGGAATACAGATCCCGAAGCGCGCGGTTCACTCCCGGTGGAACATGTGTCCTACTGCCAGATTCGCGAATCTGCGTTTGACGCGAACACGGAGGATGTCGCCTACCAGTATCCCAACGCGCCGCATCCCGACTCGTTCCTCGGCAAGCTTCGGACGCTCGCGGGCGGCTTCGCCTTCGACATGCCGTCCGAGGCACAATGGGAGTTCGCCGCACGTGCCGGACATCCCGACCGCTACTGGGGAAACGGTACGATTGAGACCGAGGCGAACCTCAAGGCACTCGCCCGCTTCAACCGTACGCAGCAAGTCGGGACACCGACAGGTGCGCGTACCGCATACGTCGGGTCTTTCGCTCCCAATGATTTTGGTCTCTACGACATGAACGGCAACGCGTTTGAGTGGCTGCTGGACTGGTTCATCGAGGACCGCACGACGATGCCGGACGGCGATGCGCATGGAGCTGTCAACATCATCATGGACGCCAATAATCCCGGTCGGGCCTGCCGTGGCGGACGCTGGACCAGCGGTTGGCAAACCTGCCGTACGCAGCGCCGCTGGAATATGTGGGCGACAGTGATACAAGGCGCCCATGTTCGAGGACCGACCTTCAGCGACCAGGGCCAGTCCGGTGATACGATCGGGTTCCGCCTCTGCGCACCGGGAACGGCACAATAAGGGAAAGGAGACGACACGATGAACTTCAGAATGACTCTAGTAGGAATCGTTTGTGGTCTGGTGATGGGCAGCGCGTTCGCCGCCCCTGTCATCAGCGACATTCAGATGGAACAGGATCCCGCCACACGCGCGGTGACAGTGAACTACACGCTCACGGGCGGCCCCGCCGTCGTGACGGCGGGCGTGACGACGAACGGCGTTCCCGTCAGCGATGCATACATCTCGCGCACGTATGGCGACATCCACCAAGTAATCCGTACGGACGGACCGCACACGTTCACCTGGCTGCCCGACCGCAACGCCGCGCAGGACGAAGCGTTCCGCGTTGACTCCGGCGCACAGGTGACGGTGACGGCGTGGTTGACAAACGACCCGCCGCCCGTGATGGCGGTTGATCTTTCGATGACGAACCGCGTGCTGTACTTCGCCTCTGTGGACGCACTCCCAGAAGGTGGGCTCAAAGGTAAGCGCTGCAAGACCTCGTTACTTGTCCTGAAGCGGATTCCAGCCGGCGGACGCGAGTTCGTAATGGGGCGTAACAAGAACACTTACTTCAACGCCGAGAATGAAAGCAAAGATAACGAGTCACCGCATGTCGTCTCGCTCCAGTCGGATTTCTATCTTGGCGTCTTTGAGTTGACGCAGTACCAATGGGACCTGATTGCAGGCGGGATTGTCAATGCGTCGGCGAATGCCACCAACACCGCCTACTGGGCAACGCGTCCGATGGAGAATATCTCGTGGTATGACCTCCATGAATCCAACAATAACACCTACAACATGGATTTCCGTTACCCCAACCCACCGGCATCGAACTCCTTTCTCGGATTGATTCGCGCTCGCACGGGAGTTGCTTTCGAATTACCCGGAGAAGCGGAATGGGAGTTTGCGGCAACCACCGGATTGCCTAGTGATGATCCCAGCATGTCAGCGAATTCCATCATTGCACATGGACGCACATGGGACAACTGGTTAGACCCGCAGGGGCGAAGCACAGACCTATCGACGCTGAGGAATGCGACGACCGAACAAGGTACAGCCGAAGTCGGTAGCTACGAACCAAACTTTTTCGGCCTTTACGACGTGAATGGGAACGTATGGGAATGGACGTTGGACTGGTATCTGGAAGATCGCCGAAATCTGAACGGGGAAATCTGTATGGACAGATCGACAGGTCAGATCGTGGTGCGCAGTGGCAGCACCTGTAATCCGCCAGTCGAATGTCGCGCCCAACGTCGTTTCCATCGTGCCCCAGGACAACGAACAGCGAACACCGGCGCACGCATCAAGGCTCCCGTCACCGCACATTGATGAACCATGCAACTCAAATATGGGGAGCCGCTGTCTCGGCCGTACCTGCGGAACGGGTAAGTTACCCGTTCTACCACGAGCAGAAAAATACGCTTGCAAGAAAGTGTCATTTTATGACATAATCATTCCATGCAAAAGGTTACGGAACAGGCTATTCGGCATCAATGTGAGGGAGTCTTTACCCTCACGGAGGTAAGGGTGTGGTTCCCGAAAAACACCCCTGATTCGATCCGTGCGCTGATCAAACGCGCGATCGGATCAAAGGAGGTCATTCGAGTCCACAGAGGCGTTTACTGCCTCGAAAAATGCTACCGCAAGGAGCTTCCCAATCCCTTTACGCTTGCCAATCTATTGTATGGTCCGAGTTACATCAGCTTTGAGACGGCACTTTCGTATTTTAGATGGATCCCGGAGGCGGTTTATTCGATCGACTCGGTTTGCCTAGGCAGATCAGTCCGATTCCCCACACCTCTAGGCATATTCACCTACACGAGGATTCCCATGAGAGAACTGGCTGCGGGCGTTCAATACGTGACGGAAAATGGGATTTCCGTTCCCATCGCGACCCCGTTGAAAGCCCTTGCAGATTTGGTGACAGTCCGCAAACTGGAATGGGAATCCGCCCGACCACTGATGGAAAGTCTCCGTATTGAACCGGAATCGTTGGAAAGTCTGCCCACTCGGGCTTTCAGGGAAATGGAGGCGGTTTACCCGAACGCGGGAACCGTCCGTTTTCTGCAGGGGTTGAGAAAGGAGTTGGGAAAATGACACTGCCGACAATGATCCAGCAGCGCCTGAAAGAGTACCCATGCAATTCTGCCCTGGAAGAAGACCATGCACTGAGGGAGATTATTCAGGAAACGGTTCTGGCCGCATTGGGACGTACAAACTTCTTCTCGCTCGCCGGATTTCAAGGAGGGACTTGCCTTCGTATCTTTTTCGGGCTTCATCGTTTCTCCGAAGACATGGATTTCGCGTTGCTGGAGAAAGATCCTTCATTTGACCTTGCCCCTTACTTGAAAAGCATACGGAATGAGTTGACGGCGTACGGATTAAACTTCAGGACGGAAGACAAGTCCAAGGCCGACTCCGCCATCAAGAAAGGTTTTCTAAAAGAGGACTCCATCGTGCATCTGCTTTGCTTACAGTATCTCGGACACACGGGGAGACAGCGAACGATCAAAATCAAACTTGAAGTGGACACGTGCCCCCCTGACGGTGCCACGTATGAGGGAAAAACCGTCACGTTTCCTTTCTTCGTCCCGATACGTACATTTGACCTTCCCAGTCTTTTCGCAGGTAAACTTCACGCCTTGCTTTGCCGAGAATATGTCAAGGGGCGTGACTGGTACGACCTTCTTTGGTATCTATCGCGCAAATCCCCGGTCAACCATGTGTTGCTTTCCTCCGCACTGGATCAAGTCGGACCATGGATGGGAAAGCATCAAAAAACGGATGACTTGTCATGTGGACTCCTGCTACGGAATAGGATCGCAGAGATGGATTGGGCGAAGGTTCGGGAGGATGTCCGCAGATTCCTTCTTCCCCCTGACCAGTCTGCCGTAACTTTGTGGAACGCAACTTATTTCGATGCTGCGGTTCGGAAACGGTTCGAGAAAGACGAGGATGTAATCCTGTGAGTGTGAGACGAACATTGTTGCAAACGTGGAGAGTTACCATTGCAGTGTTTGCGTGGACGGCATGTACTGCCCTCGCCGCGCCCGCCTCGCGGTTTGTCGAGTGCGAGACCTTCACGGACTACGGCGGTTGGGTGGTCGATCCGCATTCGATGAAGCGGATGGGGTCGAGCTATCTCATGGCGCACGGGTACGGAACGCCCGTAAAAGACGCCACGCGGATCGTCCACTTCGCGGAGGCGGGGCGCTACACCGTCCACGTGCGTACGCGTGACTGGTCGGCGGAATGGCGGAAGGGACGCGGTACGCCGCCCGGTCGCTTCCAGATACTCGTCAACAGTCAGCCCGTGGGCAATGCCGTGCTGGGAACAAACGGTAGGGAGTGGGCATGGCAGCGAGTGGGCGAGGTCGAACTGCCCGTCGGAAACGCGACGGTGGCCCTGCACGATCTAACCGGTTTCAACGCGCGCTGCGACGTGGTGTACTTCTCGAAGGACCCGAACGACTTACCGCCAAACGACACGCACGAACTGGAGGCGTACCGTCCGAAGAAACGCCACTTCTCCACGGTGACCGACAAGACATCCTACGACCTGATCGTGGTCGGTGGCGGCATCTCCGGCATCTGTGTGGCGCAGAGCGCGGCGCGCCTCGGTGTGCGTGTACTTCTGCTTCAGGATCGTGGCGTCCTGGGCGGTTGCAACTCCTCCGAGATCCGCGTAAGCCTCGGCGGACTCATCCACCAGCCGCCCTATCCCGCGCTCGGCAATCTGGTGGAGGAATTCGCGCCAGCGTTCGGAGGCAACAAAACCTACCCTGCAGAATGGTATGAAGACACGCGCAAGGAGAACGTCTTCCGTCGCACGACACAATCGTGCACGCTGAAGTTCAACGAACATGTCTTCGCCGTGGAAATGGACAAGGCGGAGACGAACCGCATCCGCTCCGTCGTCTCCCGCAACACGCGGACGGGACACGAGACGCGTTTCTCCGGCACGCTTTTCTGCGATGCGACGGGCGACGCCGTGCTGGCGCGGTTGGCCGGATGCGAGACGATGTACGGACGCGAAGCACGTGCGAGTTTTGGCGAATCCTGCGCACCGGAGAAGCCCGTCCGCCAGGTGATGGGACACTCGGTTCAGTGGTACGCCGTGCAGACGGACGCGCCCGTCTCTTTCCCCGACATTGACTGGGGGTTACCTGTTACCGAAAGCAATTGCTACTATGTGCGCACGGGTGACTGGGAGCAGGAGGCGGGGCAGTACCGCGACATGGCAGACGACACGGAGGCAATCCGCGACTACGGACTGCTCTCGATCTTCTCCAACTGGAGCTTCCTCAAGAACCGTTCCACACGCAAGGCGGAGTTTGCGAACGACCGCATCGAATGGGTCTCGCCCATCGGCGGCAAGCGCGAGAGTTACCGCGTGGTCGGCGACCATGTGCTCACGCAGAACGACATCGAGAACCATGTGGACTATCCCGACCTCACCGCCGCAATCACGTGGAACATCGACCTGCATTTCCCCGATCCCGAAAACGAGGCGAAGTTCGAGGAGCCGTTCCGGTCTTGCGCCTACCACAGACACTACGAACGACCTTACGCCGTTCCATACCGTTGTCTCTACGCGAGAGACTGTGTAAATCTGTTATTGGCGGGGAGGCACATCAGTTGTTCACACGTCGCCTTCGCGGCCGTCCGCGTGATGCGTACACTCGGCATGTTGGGTGAAGTCACCGGCATGGCCGCATCCATCTGTAAAAAACACGACTGCCTTCCTCGCGATGTGTACACCGATCACCTCAACGAACTGAAGGAATTGATGCGCAAGGGAGTACCCAAGCTTGGCGTGTACCACTCTGGCGGCTGTTCCGGCGACAATGAGTTCTACCACTTCAAGGACACGGGGCATTTCCCCATTTGGCCAAAACCGCGTCCGCTGACGCCGCGCGTCCGCGACGCGATCCGCAAGATCGGTCTGCAACACCGCCATGAACCGGTCGATACGGATACGAAGCAATGAGGAACGCACAGACGAATGAATGAAGGATTGTCGAGAGGTTTTGTAATTACCTCAGAAAGGAGAACGAGATGAGAAAGTATGCAATGGTGATTTTGGCGGCAATGGCGTTTTCAGAAGCGACCTTTGCAGCACCGAAACAAGGACAATTCATCGAATGCGAAAGTTTTCGCGACCTCGGCGGTTGGATTGTCGATCCGCATTCCATGAACCAGATCGGTTCCAGTTACGTGATGGCGCACGGATACGGGAAACCTGTACGGGATGCAGTGACAACGGTAACCTTCTCCACCGCCGGACGCTACACCGTCTGGGCGCGAACAAGGAACTGGAACGCGGTTTGGACGAAAGGTGCCGCCGGACGATTCCAGCTCGTCATCAACGGCAAGACACTCTCAGCCGAACTTGGAACGCTCGGAAAGGATTGGGAGTGGCAACTTGCCGGTCACACGGATATTCCCGCAAATAAGCCGGTGGAGATCCGGTTGCATGACTTGACCGGTTTCAACAGTCGTTGCGATGCGCTTTGGTTCTCCCTCGATCCACAGGTTCTCCCCCCGAATGATGTGGATGCCCTGCGCACCTGGAAGAAGGCGCGGGGCGAGTATCGATTCCGCGATGCGGTCAGAAGCTGGGATCTAGTGGTCATCGGTGGCGGCATCTCCGGTATCTGCGTAGCGCAGACGGCGGCGCGTTACGGTGTAAAGACACTGCTGCTCCAAGATCGCCCCGTACTGGGCGGTTGCAACTCTTCAGAAGTCCGTGTCTCCGCCGGCGGCGCCATCAACATGGGTCCCTACCCCGCGCTCGGAAATGTCCTACGAGAAATCATGCCGATTCACGGCGATTACTCCCCACTCCCTGCCCAATTCTATGAGGACGAACGGAAAGAGATGGCTTTCCACACACATGGGTTACCGATTCTTGCCGTGTTGAACCAATATGTATATGCCGTCGAGAAGGGCGAGAACGGACGAATCACAGCCGTCCTCTACCGCGATACACATACCGGTGAGGAGATCCGCGTAAAAGCTTCGCTCTTTTGCGATGCCACGGGAGACGGCACAATCGCGCGACTGGCGGGCTGCGCCGCCATGTACGGTCGCGAAGGGCGCGACGCCTACAACGAACCAAACGCACCGAAAAAAGCGGATCGACAAGTCATGGGGCACTCCATCCAATGGACGACACGTAACGAGTCTGCGCCCGTTCCCTTCCCTGATATCGACTGGACACTGCCGATCTCCGAAGAAACGGTCAACTACGTGACCGGCGGTTCCTGGGAACAGGAGGCGGGGCAGTACCGTGACATGGCAGAGGAGACGGAAATCATCCGCGACTACGGTTTGCTCGCCATCTTCTCCAACTGGAACTTCCTCAAGAACAAATCCAAGCGCAAGGCACAGTGGAGCAAGCGTACCTTTGAATGGATATCCCCCATCGGTGGCAAGCGTGAAAGTTACAGGGTTGTCGGCGACTATGTAATGACACAGAACGACCTAGAAGGGCAGAAAAAGTTCGACGATGGCACGGCGGTAATCACTTGGGACATCGACCTCCATTTCCCCGACCCCAAAAACGAGAAAGCGTTTGGGGAACCGTTCCGATCCTGTGCCCTCCATCGCGGTTACGGCAATCCGGTGGCAGTCCCTTATCGATGCCTTTACGCGCGTGACTGCCCGAACCTCTTCCTTGCGGGACGCGACATCAGCTGTTCGCATGTCGCCTTCGCAGCCGTTCGCGTCCAAAAGACCCTCGGGATGTTGGGCGAGGTCGTCGGTATGGCCGCCGGCATCTGCAAGGAGAAGTCCTGCACGCCACGCGCGGTTTACACCGATCACCTGTCGCTCCTCAAAGAACGGATGAAGGCGGGGGTGCCTCCGCGTTCTCAATACTGCGCATTCTGGGGCGGACTACACGAATCCTACCACTTCAAGGAACTAGGATTCATCCGCATCGGACCCAATCCCACCACAAACCTCTCCGAACGTGTGAAAGCCGCCATCGACCACATCGGAATGGAACACCGCCACAAACACCCCGAACTTCCCCGCTGATGCGACTTGCAAGATCCAGCTAGAGAAAGGCGGTAATTTCAAAACCACGGAATACACGAAACTCACGGAATGGTTTTCAGGAAACTCACGATATTTCCGTGCATACCGAGGAAGCTGAGAGGCGGGGAAGGGACATAAAGGACGAAAATGACAAAAGGGACGAGTGGTCGCAGTCCAGCGTGACTGGTGGCGTCAGCTCTACTCTAGCCTCTCAACTTTTTAGCTGGCGGCGAAGCCACCCACCACCGCTACTGCCTACTCCTTACTGCCCACTGCCTTCTTTTCAGCTTTTCAGCTGGCGCGAAGCACCCCGCTGGCGGCGAAGCCGCCATACGGTAAGCCCCGAAGGGGCGAAGGTACACAGACGGGGGCAAGCGTAGCACAGCCCCCGAAATCAGGCAAAGGCACGCTAGCCCTGAAGGGGCGACAGAAGGAGGCGTGGCATGATGGGCTGCGGTAGATTGTGCTGCCGCCCCTTCAGGGCTTGGCGGATACTGGTCGTCCCGCTGGGGGTTACGCTTCGCTCACCCCCGTCTGTACAGTTGCCGCCCTTTCAGGGCTTCCGTAATCATGCTATCGCAAATCCTGTCGATTTCGACGACGAGAGCGTCATCGTTTCACAATCGGACGCGACGGAGCGCGTCCCTCCCATCCGTCACTGCAACCTCTGGTTGCTTACCTCTCAGCCTCTCAGCTTCCCCGCTTCTCAGCTGGGCGGCTTCGCCGCCC
>JAFYDR010000230.1 GCA_017544725.1 Kiritimatiellia bacterium | reverse complement strand
CTATACCTTTTTTCCCACCATCAGTCAAGCGTGTTTTTGCGGAAATTTGTTGGGGGCGCATCTGCGTAATTCACCCATTCCGTACGCACGAGCAGATTTTGGAAACAACCAGAACAACTTGAAGACAACATTTGAAAGAGGTGCGCGGACCAACCGGTCCGCGCATCGCTTCTCCTTTGCCTATAACTTGTAGCTCTCCATATTACCGCTGTGTGCTATGCGGGCGAGTTAGCCTGCGCTCTAAAGACAAGTTGTTTTTTTAAGTTGTTTCTGTTGTTTTCATTTTCAAAAGACGATGGTGAAAAATGCAGATGCGCCCTTTGTTGGGATGTCATTTGCCCAAGCAAAAAGAGTTATGGGGAAATCGTGTTTTCGATTGGGGAACGGTGTGCTATACTGGATTGCGTGTTCAGGGAAGACGCAAGGAAGGAATGGGAATGAGGATAGATCGGCAGATGAGAATTGGAATCTTGGGAGGAAGTTTCAATCCGATTCACCGGGCGCATCTGGAAATGGGGCGTTCGGCGGCGGAGGCATTCGGGCTCGAACGAGTTTTGATGATGCCCGCCTTTCTTTCCCCGTTCAAGACGGATCCCGGCTTCGCGTATGCGTCGGCGGAGGATCGGGCCGAGATGGTAAAGCTGGCGATTTCAGGCGATCCGCTTTTTTCCTATTGCGGAATCGAGTTGGAACGAGGAGGTGTCTCGTTCACGGTAGATAGTGTACGCACCTTACAGACCCAGTTCCCCGATGCCGCACTGTTCTTTATCGTCGGAATGGATTCTCTGCTGGGGGTACATCTCTGGAAGGAGGCGGATGAACTGTTGCGACTCTGCGAGTTCATTACCTTGGCACGCCCCGGCGTGGAGCTGCCGACATGGCAGGAGCTGTATCTTCCTGAAGCGGTTGCAAAGCGGCTCCTCTCGAATGTCATACGTGGAAAGTTCTTGGATGTATCCTCTTCCGAAATCCGCAGTCGGATTGAGAATGGTGAACCGATTGATTCCCTTGTTCCGTCCGCCGTATCCCAATATATCAAGGCTCACGGATTGTACCGTCGGAGTTGACGAATGAAATGGGTAAAAGGTTAAATCGCTGCTGCGCGGCTTGAAATTGGCGGCGCGATCCATTTAAAGGGCGAAGCCCGATTGAAAGCAGTCGAAGACTGCGATTTAACCATTTCATTTTAAATGCGGTGCTAGTTGCGTCCCCTCAACCTGCCTTCGCCCTCCTTGTGGGGGCGAAGGATCTGAAAATTTCCGATAGAAAACGGCTGGGAAATATGGCATAATAGAACCTTCAACAAGAGGAAACGCACTATGGCAGTAGATCTCAAACAAGCGTACCGGACCATCATGGACGACCACTTCCCGTCCGAGATGGAGATTTCTTTTATCGACGGCAATTTCCGCCAGACCCTTCACTACGAGAAGGTGACGTGGGTGATCGACGGGGTTCACAAGGGACTTCGTTATGGTGAGAATCCCGGGCAGGAAGCCGCGATGTACAAGTTGACGAACGGCAACCTCACACTGGGCGAGGTCTCCTGCATCCAAGCTGGTCTTCCTCTCGCTTCGGAGCCTGAGCTGCTCCAGTCCGGAAAGCATCCCGGCAAGACGAACCTGACCGATGCGGACAATGCGCTGAATATCCTGCGTTATCTCACCGCCGATCCTTGTGCGATTATCGTGAAGCACAACAACCCCTGCGGTGTTGCGAAAGGATCGACGCTCGCGGATGCCTACTTCCGCGCGAACAAGTGTGATCGTCTCGCGGCCTTCGGCGGATGCATTGCCTTGAACCGGGAATGCGATGTGGAGACGGCGAAGCTAATTGCCGAGAACTATGCGGAGGTCGTCGTCGCCCCCGAATTTGCGCCGGGCGTGATGGATATTTTCGCGGCCAAGAAAAACTTGCGCGTGTTGCGCATCGGGAACATGGCGCGTCTGCAGCAGTACGAGAGTACGCGCGTGATCGATTTCAAGTCGCTGATCGATGGCGGTATCGTGGCGCAGTGGTCGTTCCTGCCGCTTGCCCGCAAGCCGGAACAGTTGATTCCCGCCGAGTGCACGACGAAGGACGGAACCGTCCACAAAATCAAGCGTCTGCCGACGGAGAAGGAGTACGAGGACTTGATCTTCGGTTGGCTTGTGGAAGCGGGCGTCACTAGCAACAGTGTGCTGTACATCAAGGATGGTATGACGGTCGGTATCGGAACGGGCGAACAGGATCGCGTGGGCGTGGCGGAAATCGCGCGCGACAAGGCGTATCGCAAATACGCAGACTGGCTGGCGTGGGAAAAATGGCAAACTCCTTACAACGAGCTGGTGCTGAAGTTCGGTGACGAAGGAAAGAAGCGGCAGCAGGAGGTGGACGAGGCTTCCCGCGAAGCGCATGGTGGACTGGTCGGTTCCGCGATGGTTTCGGATGCGTTCTTCCCCTTCCGCGATGGAGCTGAGGTCGGAATCCGCGAAGGCGTCACCTCGATCGTTCAACCCGGTGGCGCGATTCGCGACTGGGATGTGATCGACTGCTGCAACGATGCGGGCGTCGCAATGGTCTTCACCGGTCAGCGGAGCTTCAAACACTAGTGCCGCACGGTCTTGGATTCGGACGTGCCGAGTAGATTTCCGGTCTCCTCGGTACGCCCGACACACAGGTCGTAGCGCACTCTCCACGCATGAAGATTCTCGAAAAATACGTTCTGAAATCCTTCCTGACGGCCTTCTTCCTCTCCTGGTTGATTCTCTCGTTCGTCTTGACGATCGGATTGTTGGTCAAGATCGTCGAGCTGATGATCGAGGGGATGCCGGCGGAGGCGATTGGCAAGTTCGTGTTGGTCAGTTTCCCCGGGACGCTCTTCCTCACCATCCCGATCGGGTTGCTGGTCAGTGCCCTGCTCGTGTTTAGTCGCCTGTCGGCGGACAGCGAGGTCTCGGCGATGCGGGCTTGCGGCGTCAATCTTCTGCAGATTATGCGGTGGCCGATTCTGGTCGGACTTCTCTGTACGGGTCTATGCGTGTACGTGAACAACGAAATCGTTCCGCGCAGCCACGAGACGCAGCAGAACATCAAGTCGCTCATCAGCGTAGATGTCGGATTGGACTTGCTGGAGCCGCGCAAGATGATCGACGATTTCGAGAAGGTCAAGATCTTCTTTGACCGCAAGGAGGGCAACTGGTTGTACGACCTGCGCATCTTTGACCTCTCCAATCCGAAGGGAACGCGGGTGATCAGCGCTGAACGGACGCTCGTCTTCACCAACGGAACGGACATCGTACTGGATATGCACAAGGTCACGATGGACCCAATTGAAATCGGACATCCCGGCATGGCGCGCGCCGACCACTTCCAGCACACGATTCCCCACGCGATGACGGTAAAGAACATCCGCAGGAAACTGAAGGACTTTCATTTCTACGAGTTGCGTGACAAGATTGACTCGTTCCGAAAGGAACTGGATCAGTTGCGCAAGGATCGCGATTCCTCCATTTTGG
>JAFYDR010000229.1 GCA_017544725.1 Kiritimatiellia bacterium | reverse complement strand
TGGCAGGGCGGCGAAGCCGCCCTGCGGGATAAGCGTGTTAAGCGTGTCAAGCAGATGTCTGAAGTCCGAGGTCTGAAGTCCTACTACTATCGCGACAAGCGCGCCCAAAGCCGCGTAGCGGCGACAGATTACAGACGGGGGTTAGCGAAGCGTAACCCCCGGTAACGCCACCCCATGCGAAGTAGCCGCGTAGCGGCGACACAAAATTCGATGACAAGAGCGTTGTTGTGCCGGTGCCTTCGCAGTCGAAAATCTGTGTCGCCGCTACGCGGCTTGAGGGGGTGTGATCCATCATGCGGGGGGTGCACCCCCATCAGTGTACCTTCGCCCCTTCGGGGCTTATCGAAAGTTATTCTCCATGAATATTCCCGCGCATAGCACGGGCGGTGTGCTTGTCTAAGTGCTATGTAATGACGACGCCCCGTCGTCGATTTCGACTGCAATCAATTGCTATCAACTGCTATCGAATGACATACTTAACACGCTTAACCAGTTTAACACGCTTAAATCGCCATTCATTTTTGATGGTTTTCCTGATAGTGTCATGAAACTAGACTCAAGTATAACATTTTTGTTAGATTGTAAATCTGCAAAACAAAAGTGGCCTTATTTTTCCTTACAAATTCTCACAATAAATTGCAACCTATTGCAATTTCATATATTACGATTCTATTTGCTTTTTGGCACTCGATATGCGATAATAAAAGTGCTTTTTTTGTTAGCAATCAAACCGTGAATGAAAGGTGCCTATGAGCATTACGAGACAGAAAGCGATCGAGTCAGCCATTGGGTATCATGAGAGTGATACGGCGACTGTGAAGGAGAGTCATGTTGAGGAGTATTTCGGATGCAATGTTTTCGGTATTGACCGGATGCGTCAACGTCTTCCGAAAACCGTTTTCCGTAAGCTACAGAAGACGATTGAAAACGGCGAACCGCTGGACGAGAGTGTCGCGGATGCAGTTGCCCAGGCGATGAGTCAATGGGCAATGGAACGTGGTGCAACCCATTACGCACATGTTTTCTATCCTCTCACCGGACTGACTGCCGAGAAGCATGATTCGTTTTACGATCCCGATTATCACGGCCATCTGATCGCGAACTTCAGCGGCAAGGAATTGATCCAAGGAGAACCGGATGCCAGCTCATTCCCGAGCGGCGGTATTCGTGCCACCTTTGAGGCGCGCGGATACACGGCGTGGGATGTAACGAGTCCTGCCTACCTGATTGAGGGGAAAAACGGGTTGACCCTCTGCATCCCGACCGCGTTCTGTTCTTGGACAGGTGATGCGCTCGACATGAAGGTTCCCCTACTCCGCTCCATGCAAGCACTGAACAAACAAGCGTTGCGAGTTCTAAAATGTTTCGGTCATGAGAATCCCGGCTTGATTACGGCTTCTGCGGGTCCGGAACAGGAATACTTCTTGATCGACCGTTCCTTCTATTACGCTCGTCCCGACCTCTTGAGCGCAGGACGTACACTCTTCGGTGCGCACCCACCCAAAGGTCAGGAACTCGATGACCAATACTTCGGAGCAATTCCGGAACGGGTTCTCGCATTCATGCAGGAAGTCGATGTCGAACTCTACAAGCTCGGCGTACCGGTCAAGACGCGACACAACGAAGTTGCACCAGGACAGTACGAGATTGCCCCGGTTTTCGAGAACGCGAATCTGGCGACCGACCACCAGTACCTGATTATGCAAACCCTGCAACGGATCGCCCCCAAGTACAATCTGGCCTGTCTGTTGCACGAAAAACCGTTCGACGGAATCAACGGAAGCGGTAAGCATGTCAACTGGTCACTTGGAAGCGGTAAGCTGGGTAACCTGCTGAAACCGGGAGATACGCCGCAGGAAAACATGCAGTTCCTCGTCTTCTGCGCGGCGGTTATCCGTGCCGTCAACCTGCATCCGCAGATGTTGCGTGCATCTGTCGCTCATGCGGGGAATGACCACCGTCTAGGCGCGAACGAAGCACCGCCCGCCATCATCTCGATCTTCTTGGGTGCGGAACTCACCAATGTGTTCGAACAGATCGCATTCGGTTCCAAGGCAACTTCCAAGAAAAAAGATGTGCTGAACGTTGGCGTGGATACGTTGCCGAAACTACCGAAGGACGCAACGGACCGGAACCGTACCAGTCCTTTCGCGTTCACGGGAAACCGTTTCGAGTTCCGCGCAGTCGGCAGCAGCCAGACCATTGCGAAGCCACTCCTGATCCTGAATACAATCGTGGCAGAATCGCTGGACTATGTTGCAACAGAACTCGAAAAGGCTCCGAAAGACCCGAAGAAATTCAATGCCACCGTCCAAAAGCTTCTGCAGAAAATCATCCGTGAAAACGGTCGGATCATCTTCAATGGCGACAACTACACGAAAGAGTGGCTGTCCGAGGCTTCGCAGCGCGGACTCGCAGTCGCGACCAGCACGCCCGAAGCATTGAAGCAGATGGAGACACCGGAGACATACGATATCTTCGGGAAATACGGGGTTCTCAGCGAGCGCGAACTCTCCAGCCGTTTTGAAATCTATCGGGAGAAGTATATCAAGGACCTGATGATTGAAGCTCGGCTCTGTGTCTCGATGGCTCGCACCATGATCTTTGCCGCTGGCGTGAAATATCAGCATATCCTAGCCCAGACAGCTGCGGAACTGAACGCCCTCGGAAAGAACACCTGCACGACTACGCTTGACGAGATCGATGAGATTCTCGCGAATCTGCAAAAGGCCATGCTCAATCTTGAAGAGGTCATCAAGATGCCGTCCAACCTCTCGCTCGAACAACAGTGCGGGTACATCGTGGCAACGATCATCCCTGTGATGAACGAGCTGCGTACCTACGCGGATGCGCTCGAGCATGTCTGCGCTGACGAGCTGTGGCCATTGCCGACCTATCAGGAGATGTTGTTCATCCGCTAAACTACGATTCATGCGTAGCTTCTAGTTCATAACCCGAATCCCATTCCCCGAAGTTTCGCTTTCAGCCATCGTGAAACTTCGGGGATTTCTTGTTTGTTCAGATGTGTATCCATGAGAAAAGGCAAGTTGTTTCTGTTTCAAACGAAGGCTGAACTGATGGCGAAAAACGCAGATGGAGCCGAGGGATTTGGGACGAATTTTATTTTGCTGAAAATGAAATCTTCGAGTGCTGGAAAAGCCCTGAAAGGGTGACAGAAGGCAACGCGGTATGGCGAGTGGCGGTAGATTGTTCTGCCACTCCTTCAGGGCTTGGCAAATATCGGTCGTACCGCCGGGGGTTACGCTTCGCTCACCCCCGTCTGTATAGGTGCCGCCCTTCAGGGCTTTCCGTCACTGCGCGAAACGACTCAGCCTAACCAGCTTAGCACGCTTATCACCCTGGGCGGCTTCGCCGCCTCGCACAGCGAAGTTATAGGCAAGCGCTCCGCCCGTGCCGTGCGCGGGAACGTTCATGGGGATAACTTGCCGGTTTCGACGACGCGGGCATCGTCGTTACGCAATCG
>JAFYDR010000228.1 GCA_017544725.1 Kiritimatiellia bacterium | reverse complement strand
CTGAGAAGCGGGGAAGCTGAGAGGCTGAGAAGTAAGCAACCAGAGGTTGCAGTGACGGATGGGAGGGACGCGCTCCGTCGCGTCCGATTGCGTAACGACGATGCCCGCGTCGTCGAAACCGGCAAGTTATCCCCATGAACGCTCCCGCGCGCGGCGCGGGCGGGGCGCTTGCCTATAACTTCGGGCGGCGAAGCCGCCCAGCGAGGAGCGGGGACGATGAGGACAATGGGGACGGGTGTTTAGCCGACAATCTCGCCGGTCCGTTCCGTGTCGGGCAACTTAAAGCCCGCAGGGCGACTTTTCTATTGGGCGAACAGGTCGTCGAGCGTGACTTCGGACTGGATGTCGTTCCAATAGACGTTGTGCGCGATACCGCACGTCGTGATTACTGTCAGATACACGGCGCCCCTGCATCTGCATTCGCCCACAAACCTGTTACGGCGGTTCAGCATTTTGCGGTGTTCCTCCTTGTCGATCACATATTCGCCGGAGGAATACTTCATCTCGCAGATGTTGACCGCATAGTCTGCACGTTCGATTAACAGGTCGATCTGCGCCTCCGTGTTGACGTTTCCAGCAGTCTTGTCCAAATGCGGAGAACGCCAAGCGTAGAGATGTGTTCGAATACCAGAAATTCCGAGCTTTCGCTTGATCTGTTCGGCATGAGCCAGACAGACTCGCTCGAATGATAATCCACGCCATACGTTTATCGTCGGGGTGTTCTGCATCTCTGTCCAGCCTCCATTCTCATCCTCGCCAAGGTCCGCCAAAAAGCGGAAATAGAAGAGGGTAAAGTTGTCGATCAGCTGGAAAACCGACTCATGCCATTTCTTCCCCGGAACACGGTAACGCCTCACAAAACCACATTCGACAAGTTCTGAAAGCGCCTTGCTAAACAAGCCGTTGTCCGTAAGCCGTGTCGCCTTCAACAGTTCTTCCCGTGTCATGCCGACTTTCTTCACACCGAGTGCCGTGACAATCGCGATGTGACGTTGCGGCTTCTTGAAAAGCGAGGCGTAGAGATGCCCGTATTCTCCGCGTAGTTCGCCAGAAGCCGAAAAAAACATGGCATCGATATTCTGTACCGGACTCCGTCCCTTTTCGATATAGTTCCAGTAATATGGAACGCCCCCCATGACCATGTAGTATTCGAGTATCTGTAGTCGCGTGGCGACGATCCCCCGTGCCTGCAGGAAGCGTTCGCACTCCGCCAGCGTGAACGGTTCCAGCTTGATGCGGTGCGTCAGCCTGTTGTGAAGACCGCCTCGCGCCCCCAGAAGTTTGTCGGTCATCCACGAGGTCGCCGAACCGCACACCACAAGCACGATATCCTTGCGCGCGGACGCCCATCCGTTCCAGAACGCCTCCACTGCACTTACGAAGTTCGACCGCTGCGAATCCATCCAAGGCAACTCGTCAATAAACACAACCTTTTTCCCCGGTCCAAGTCTCTCTAACCCGGCTTCCAGCATATCGAACGCAGCATACCAGTTGGAGGGCTTTCTTCCCATCAAAAGCCCCTGTTTCTGAAGGGATTTGGCAAACCTCTCCAGCTGTACTTTTCTAGCCGCGTTCGCAATACCGGTATGGTAAAACGCAAAACGACCTTCATACGCCTCGCGTACGAGATACGTCTTGCCAACGCGGCGACGCCCGTAAACGGCGATGAATTCAGATGCCTCGCTTGCAAGCGCAGCCTTCAGTACGCCAACTTCCATGTCGCGTCCTATCAACATAGCTTACCCCTTTCCTATTTGAAAAGACAACTAAATTATACCACTATACTCTGCGGAATGTAAACTGAAAATTGATTTTTAGCTAAATAAATGAAGATTTGATACATTTTTCGCGCTATACTCTGCTGAAAATCAAATTAAAATAGATTTTCCGCAGAGTTTCATAGTATCTGGGGTGAAGAAAGAAGGAGCGTTGCCTCACTTCGTTCGGAACGACGAATGAAGCGCCGCCTTGCGGCGGCAATGAAAAATGAAGAATGAGGGCGGCGTGTCGCCGGCTGAAGAACGGGGACGATGGAGACGGTGGGGACGGGTGTTTAGCCGACAATCTCGCCGGTCCGTTCCGTGTCGGGCAACGGGGACGTTGCCCCTCACGGGGCGGCTATCACAAATGAAATGCTACAATTCTTCATTCGTAATTCGTCATTCGTCGTTGGCGGCGTTAGCCGCCCCTAAAAACCAGAAGCGATTTCTCGAATCTCGCGCATCACCTTGCGGAAATTCTCCTCCGTGCGCGGCAAGGTTGGTTTCAGCGATTCGAGCGGCTTTGACTTGAGCGCAACACGCTCCGGTTCCGAGTTGATGGAAACGGTGATCTTGCGGTCGTCCGCCGCTATCGCCTTTGCAAGGTTCGCCGCCACGGCCTTGATGTGCGCGGCGTACCAATAGCGCGCCAGCTCGTATTGGTGGCTACGGCAGTATCCGCATGAAGCATTCTCAAAGAGCGTCTTGGTGAACTCCGGGTTGGTTACCTTCTCGATGGCGTCGAGCCGCTGGTACGACTCCCAGAGCGAATAGTCGGTGTGGAGCGCAAGCAAATCGGCCATCTTGCCGGCAAGCGTCGCGATTTTCCCCGCACGGCCGGGAAGGTCACCACCATCGCGCTTTCCCTTCCGCCAGGCGGTGAAATCGCGACTGAACTCAAAGATACGCAGGGAGATCACGCGATCAAGCGCCATGCGCGCAATGTCGATTGTGTCGCGCTGGATGAACGGATCGTTCCACGGTACGTAAGAGAGGAGACCGAAAACCTCCTGCGCTTCCGTGACAGGCTTCATCCAACTCGTAATCCTCGGCGAGAGGTCACCCACCTCACTGCCGATTCCGAGCGAGGCGTGCGAATAGTTCTCTCCCCAGTCGCGGAGATACGACGCCGGAAGCGCCGCCTTCCATGCAGCTCTCATCAGTGCGGCGTGTTCGCCGTAACGGCTCGCGCACATCTCGTCCAACACATCACCGTGCAGCACAGGCGACTTCGACCAAGCGTTGGCCGTGAAGAAGCGCAGGCAAAGCGTGTCCGTGTGACTCGATTCTGGCCAGAAGATATAACCCACGCAAGCGGGATCGTTCTGCACGAGTTTCTGGCGTTGCTCAATAATCGGGTAGTTGGCGCGCGCGTCGAGCGCTTTCTCGTAGGCAAGGAAGATAGAGAAGGTGTAGGGGAAGTTTCCGATCACCCCCCAGGTGGTGAAGTTGTTCTTGTGCCCAATCGGTGCCACGTCAGCCTCGTAGTCCCAAATGATGTCGCGTTTCGGGTCAAGATGCGGCAGGAGTGCCTTCACCTCGTCGGGTCTCCACTTGTTGTAAAAGTCCCATCCGGCGATCAGCACCTTCGTGTCGGGATAGTCGCGGTGCGCACAGGTGAGGAATTTCTTCAGCGCTTCGATTTTGAGATCGAGATTCTGTTTACGGTCATCGAAGACCATCCGCTCGCCCAACCCGATGGTGTGCAGAAGCTGCTGCTTGGCAGCCCCTTCGCCGTAAGCATCCACGGCGACCTTCGTCATCTTCCAGTATTCCTCCACCCACTTATTGTCACGGATGTCCCAGACCAGTCCATTGCGCCCAGTATATCCGCGCGTCTGCGGCAGGAAAGGCGGCTTCATTTTGTCGAGGAAGTCCTCAGGAGTACGCGAGTACCAGTGCGTCATCGTACCGAAATCCTCCGGCACCATCAGTCCTCGATCGAACCCGTATTTCTGAATATCCCTGCGCAGTTTGCCGCGATACTGGAGACTCCAAAAGAGCGAACGGTCGTCATAGCCGTTCCCGTGTCCGGGGAGCGGTTTGGAGGGATCGGGATAGGCGCAGACTTCCGGGAAGGTTAGCTGGAAAAGATCGTCCTGCCCGATGCGTAGCATGAACACGTTGAGGCGACGCTTGAGGCACCAGTCGATCTCTTTCTTCCAGTCCTCCAGTCCCCAATGCTCCGCCTGAAAGCGCGTGAGTCCGCGATGGGCGAAATACCGAATGCCGCGATACTCGAAGTGCGCCTCCTCCTTCACATTCAGGCCTGAAAGGTCGAACGCTCCTTTTTTCGGCACGATATCACCATCCCAAAACCAGCGACAACCGCCACGCCGTTCCAGCAGATCGTACACGCCGTAGAAGACGCTACGCAGATTCGAACCAGTAATTTTCACCCCCGCGCCCTCGCTCGTAATCGCGTAGGCGTCCTTGCCAGATGCCGATACCTTCGGGTCGATCGCAAACGTGACGGCACCCTGCGGCACCTCCTTCCCCACGATCTGGCGATAGTACTTCGCGAATTCGGCACGCGGTCCCGCAAAGGCATCGGAGGCATCCGCCGCCCGACAAGCCAACGTTAACAGAACTGCCGTTACAGTCAAACACATCCGATTCATGATCTGCTGTCTCCTTTTTCCCATTGTTACCTTCACTTCTTGGCTTCCCCGCTTTTCTGCTTTTCAGTTGTCGCGGGAATTTCCGCTGATGTCTTAGCAGGCTCACCACCGGGCTTCACAAAATTGGTCAACCCCCAACGAAATATGATCGCCGCATCTGCACCGGCTTCCAGTGTCGCATCTACATCAGCTTTCATTTCATCGGGCGGAAGCAGAGTCACATTTTTCATGGCTCGATACCCCTGCAGCCCCACCCAGACTTTGGCACCTTTCGAATGCTGGACGTACCACTTTGTCGTCTTTGAAATCCACGGTGAGTCCGCATGAAAGTTTCCCTTGTAAATCATCGGGATCACCACATCCAAATATCGACTGAGTTCCGGATAGTCCTGCCCGTAGTAGCGCGGAGTTTCAGTTGTTTCCGGCATGATAGCCCCGGAAACAATCAAATCCGGTTTCACCTGATGCAGATGTTGAACGGCATACTTGGCGAATCGGGTAATCGCTTCTGTTGAACCAGGGGTTTTATAGGCCAAACCTCCGCACCGCATGTAATCAAAGTGGATTCCGCCGACTCCGCGAATTCGTGCACATTGTTTCGCGTGAGCCAATATCCTTCCAAACAAAACGAGATTGGGCGCCCCTTTTTTGACGGGATTCACCCACCTCCCGGTATAGAATGCCTGCAACCAAATATGGACCTTGATTCCAACCGCATTTGCCTTTTCGATCCAAGCCTCGACTGCGGGTTGACCGAATTGGGTAAGGGCTTGATCATGTAACAAAAGATCCGTCACCCCGAGTTCTTTCAAGGCATTGAGATCGACCAGATTCATGTTTTTGCTGAACAGCCAGTAACCATAATGTTTCGAGTCCGCTTTGGTCTCGGCAGTTGCCTTGTTGGGAACGGGACGACCAATTACTTGAGCCGATAGGATCGACTCTGCCTGTGCGCCAAACGCGAACCACGCGACCACTGCGCCGCAAATCACTTTTTGGATGATACCTGCTTTCATTTTGGAGTTCTGCGTTCCGAGTTCTAGGTCGTAGTCTCACATTACCGCCAAACCTATCCATTCTGTCAACCTTCAACGAGAGACGAACAGATAACGCAAGCATTATCCCACCACCCCCGCCGATAGTCAAGCGTAAACGCCCAAGTCGGCTTCGCTTCGCGAAGCCGACAGCTGAGAAGCGGAAGCAATGAAGCATGAAAAGATAAAAATGAAGAATAAAGGTGGCATATCGCGTGTCATCGGTAGCTATCGAGTGCCATCGATTGCTATCGAACGCGACACGCTTGTCGTGACCGTTTAGCCCTGAAGGGGCATCAATTATACAGACGGGGGTGAGCGAAGCGTAGCCCCCGGCAGTACGACCAGTATCAGCCAAGCCCTGAAAGGGTGACGGAACAATGCACCACCGCACGACATACCACGTCGCTTTCCGTCGTCCTTCAGGGCTAACGTGCCTTTACTTGATTCCGGGGGCTGCGCTACGCTTGCCCCCGTCTGTGTACCTTCGCCCCTTCACTTCGTTCAGAATGAAGCGCCGCCTTGCGGCGGCAATGACAAATGGCGAGTGACGAGAGAAATTTCACGCAGAGGCGCATGAGGCCGCAGAGAATGGGGAGGGGCAATGTCCCCATTGCCTCATTTCGCCCGTAATGACGAATGAAAGCGGAAGGGGCAACGTCCTCGTTGCCTCAAATGGGGAGGAGTGCGCTTGTGGTGACCGTTTGATCCTTCTAACCTTGTCGAAAGTTATCCCCGTAAACATTCCCGTGCGCGGTGCGGGCGAGTTAGCCCGTGTTCTAAAAACAAGTTGTTTCTGTTGCTTTCATTTTCAAAAGACGACGGTGGAATACACAAATACGTTCGGATGGCCACCAATTTCAAGCCGCGTAGCGGCGATTTACCTTTTAACCATTTCAAAGGAACCAACGTCCCCGTTGCCCCCTAAAAGCTGGCTTGACTTCCTGTGGGCTGTTTGCGAGACTCTTTCAGCGAAAGGTAACGGGTGTTAGCCAGATGCCTCGCTTTCGACGAAAGGACGGACATGGTATTCAAAACACTTTTTCTCTTTTTAGTTGCGGTATGTGTATCGAGCATCGCATCGGGCACATCGATTCCGATGCCGTCAAAGACGGCAGAAGAAGTAATCGCACTCGCGCATCGGACATACGACTACGTCGCGCAGAGCGTTTCCGCAGAAGAACTGGCGGCGTTGAAATCCGAACTGGAGATAGATGAACAGTGGTACGCGGATGCGAAAGGGAAGAACGACGAACGCGAAATGCGCAACGCTTTGCGCGAATTGCGGAGCGTACGCCGTCGCATTCTGTTCAAGCATCCCGATCTGCGTTTCTCGCGACTGCTCGCCGTGCAGCGCGGACTTCCGTTCTCGCAGGAGTCGGGCACGACAGACCAGTACGCCGGACGTTGGGCGCGACCGGGGCCGGGATTGATCGCGCTCGACAACTGGCAGTCCGCTCCGCACAAGACGGTGTTGCTGGAAGGGAAGCTGCCGCGTGGAACCGTACTCAATCCCGACCTCCACTGGAACGGAGACCGTATCCTCTTCGCGTTCAATGACGATACGCGCAAACCTGAAGCGGATCCGAAGGCTTGCGGCGCACCGGCGGTCGTGAAATTGCAAGACCAGCGGCTTGAGTGGCTTCACAGGGTGGATCCGGGAAACCCGAACTTCGCTTCGCCGGACGGTCAGTTCTCCGTCATGCACCACCGCTACTTCATCTACGAGGCGGCTGCGGACGGCAGTTGGGTGAGGCAACTCACCGGATGCCCCGGAGACCCGATGACCACGTGGGAGGGACGGCAAACGATCTTGCTGGAAGATGCGGATCCGTGTTATCTGCCAGATGGAGGCTTCGTGTTCAACTCGACGCGATGCCAGACAATCGCGCGTTGTCACGGCGGACGGTATGTGCCCGCGTGGCTTCTCTACCGCGCCGAGCTGCCGCCAGACGGGGAGTCTTGCGCACGCGACATCCGTCAACTCTCGTGGGGCGAGGCGAACGAATGGGAACCTGCCGTGTTGAATGACGGGCGACTCTGCTACACGCGTTGGGATTACATCAACCGTCATGCGGTCTGGTTCTCCAGCCTTTGGACGACGCGACCGGACGGAACCGCCGTGGGACACTACTACGGGAACTACTCGAAAACGATTTTCACCACCACCGAGGTGAAGCCGATTCCGAAGTCGCCCCTTGTGGTGGCGACGGCAGCATCACACCATCTCTTCTCCTGCGGTTCGCTCGTCCTGATCGACACGCGCAAGGGCGAGGACGGCGAGGAACCGTTGACGCGCATCACGCCAGAATGTCCCTTCCCGGAAGCGGAGGGCTGGAAAGGCAGCGGGCTGTGGTGCGGACCGATGCCGGTAAACGACACGCTGTTCTTTGCATCGTACTCGCCAGATACGACGCAGTATCCGGAAGGGCATCCTCGATTCCACTCACACAGCTGGACTGCGGCGTGGCCCGATCCTCGTTCGTTTGGCGTGTGGCTCGTCGATACGCTCGGCGGACGCGAACTCATCTATCAAGACCCCGAATGGAGTACGTTCAATCCGATTCCGCTCGTGAAGCGTCCGAAACCGCCCGCACTCGTTTCTACTCTGCGACCGAGGAAAGAAGCACCGAACACAGGCGTATGCTATGTAGAGAATGTCTATGATGCGCGTGTAGAACTTCCAAAGGGAAGTGTAAAGGCGTTGCGCATCAACAAGCTCTTCAATCAAGGTCCGGTCCGGCACTGGTCGCTGAATCAGGGCGGCGACCTCGACATCTACAAGGAATCACTTGGAACGGTGCCTGTAGCCGACGACGGTTCCGCCGCGTTCCGCATCCCCGCCGAGACCCCGATTCAGCTCCAAGCACTCGACAAGAACGGCATGGCAATCTACACCATGCGATCGTTCATCTATGCGCAGCGGGGTGAGATACAGGGGTGTACGGGATGTCACGAAAACAAGATGGCAAGTGTAGCACCAGCAAAGTTAGGCACGGGACGTCCCGTTCACAATCCGAAACCTGAAGTGGATCTCGGATACGTGGGACCGTTCAGTTATCTCCGTAGCGTCCAACCGATTTTCGACCGTCACTGCATCTCTTGCCACGGACTCGGCAAGGCACCGGATTTTATCGGAACGAACGGAATCCGTCGTCTGGTGAAGGACGAGCAGATAAGTATAGCGCGATCCTATTCAGAAACCATCGACTCCAAACCCTACGATTACTTCGCCGCGCCGAGTCCGCTCACGAAACGGCTCCAAGCGGGACACGGCGGCGTGAAACTGACGGATGAGGAATGGAAGACGCTGATTCTTTGGATGGATTTCAATGTGACGGAGTGGAACATTGGCGGCGGCTACAGCTGGAATCGTCCCGAACTACGCAAGACCGATCCGAACGGCGAGAAACATCTGCGGGAAGCAATTCGCGAACGGGTTGGAGAAGAAATCGCCCAACAACCGTTCGAGGCTCTGGTTAATCGCGGGGACGAGACAAAGAGCCGCATTCTCTGGTTGACGAAACCCGAAGACCGAGAGAGCCTCCTGAAACTGATTCGCGCATCGCTTATCAATTCGAAATACCACGACATCGACGGTACGTGCGGACGCCCCGTCGAAGACGGATGCGAGTGTAACAGCTGCTGGGTCAGGCGAGGAGCGTTTAATAAGCCGGCGAAACGAAGTAGTGACGAGTGACGAATGACGAGTGACGAGAGAAATTTCACGCAGAGGTTCGTATGAGGCCGCAGAGAATGGGGAGGGGCAACGTCCCCGTTGCCTCACTTTACACGCTTACCCAACCTAACACGCCTAACTGGCTTAACAACGCTTATCCGGCTTTGCCACCGCCCTCACATCAATGCGGTTGTCCCTTAATCACGATGCGTCCGGAACCGTGCGGATTCTCGTAGTTGATTGGGTAATTGGCGAGCGATCTCAATGGAGAAGTTGCCGTAGTGATGGAGGGCATCCCGGTCGAATCGATCCGGAACGACCTGGCATACTCGGACAGGACGAGATAGTCCATCGCCAAACCGTTCTCAATCTTCTTCGTGCTGCGGAACATGGCAAAACCGTCGCCTCCGTCCACCAACGTAAAGGCGTTGCCCGCCACGCGGTAGATGGCGTTCAGATCCAGCGGCGAGAATGTACCACTCTTGGCACTGTACACCTGAACATCCTTCACGCGATAGACACCGTTCGACGGACCGGACATCCATGTACCCGTGGCATCCACACGTAAACTGGACTTAACCGTTGTGTCAACCGTGTACTTGAGCCCTGCAACATGGAGGAATCCTCCGAACTCACCGTTTCCGACCGCTTGAGCGCCGAATTCGAGCGCATCGAGAATCTGCCGTCCGTTTGCCTCCACGATACCGATGTCACCGCCGAACGGCTGGACGGTGCGAAGTGCCTTAAGCGTGACCGCACCCTGCGGGATGTCGGCACGCACGTTTCCACCGTTCATCATCGCCAAATCACAGGCACGACCCTCTCGTTCGTTGGCGTACCACAAAACGGCGTCGGCTGCGAAATCGCCTGCCGCACAACTTTCTTTGCGGGCCAGTCGTTCGTTCGTGCCGGGAAGGTAGGAGCAGAGGGCAACGGGTGCCGAAGCGATTTTCACGCCGAGCTGGCGTTCCACGGCGTTGGAGAGGTTTTTCTCCATACGCGCGACCTTCGCGTCCTTCTCGCCGCGCGTGTAGATCGTACCTGCCATGACGCACTTGCCGTCCTCCAATGTTAGGCATCCGAGCAGTCCGAGGTAACTACCGCTCTGCGTGAGAATCACGTCCTTTCCGGCAGCGTTGCATACACGTGAACCAGTATATTCCGAATGAGAATGCCCATCAATAAGTGCCACGAAGTTGGTGGTGTGTTCAATCACATCAGTAGACCGATAGTCCAGGCAATCGGGCGAGATACCCAGATGGCCTAACACGATCGTGTAGTCCGCATGGGCAGCCGCTTCGTTCACGGCGTTCTGCACAGCAGCGTACAAATCTTTACCGCGATCTCCAGCAATGAAGTCGTATGCGTGCCATTTGCCGGTCGGGTCGAGGAAGGTAGTGGGCTTGGCTGCGACAAGTGTGGTAGGCGTAGTCACGCCAACAAAAGCCACACGAATCGTGCCGCTCGTTACCACCGTGTATGCTGGGAAGACGAGACGCCCCGGATCATCGGGCGACTTCCGCTGGATGAAGTTGCAACTGACCGTCCGAAACGTGGCGTGCCGCGCATTTTCGAACATTGATTCAATGCCGTAGTCGAACTCATGGTTACCAAGCGTCGCAACCTTGTAACCAGTGGCATTCATGATGTCGATCGCACTACGTCCAGAGTCGAAACCGCCCAAAGCCGTCCCCTGCACATAGTCACCCGCATCGACGAGAATCACGTTCTCCCCCTCCGCCTCCAAACGCGCCTTCTCCGCCGCGATCTCGGAAAACGCCACACGCCCGTCATCAATATGCGTGTGCGTGTCATTGGTATGAAGCACCACCACCCGTGACTTCGCCGCGTATGCGGGTACCGCAAAAATCGCAACCGCCGCCAACCATAAGACTGCCACTAGATTCAAATCACTCTTCATATCATGTTTCCTTTCGATGAGTATCATACAAGATTTCAGCCGTCAAATCAATCTTCGAGCCACCTTTAAGGTTCGGGGTAATTCCAAAATCACGGAATACACGGAACGTGCGGAAATGGTTTTCAGGAAACTCGCGATTTTCAGTGCATTCCATGTATTCCGTGGTTAGTTGAACAGGACGGTCGGGAAGTTTTGATTTCGAATGGGAGAGCACTCGGAAACCGTACCCTGCAAAAAACTTTGGAAAATCATTCTCGCGACGCGAATATGTTCTTGGTACAATCTGTTTGTTTTTTGTATTTCTTATGTGAAAGGCTTTGCTATGAATAACCATTCTGTTCCTTCAATCCTCTCTGCGTTGACGCTTTCCGCGCTAGGCGCGACCGCTCAGGTCATCCCGCCCCCGGAAATCCCTTGGCACCCGATTCCGTGGATCGACACGGTTCCCAAAGAAAACAACGACAAGCCCTGCACGGTGGATTCGCTGGAGGTGACCGCCAAGGTCAAGGGGCTTTTCTCTCGCGTTGACACCATCATTACCTTGCGCAATCCAAACGGGCGTGTGATCTCCTGCCCGCTCCAGTTCCCGCTGCCCGACAACGGTACCGTCTGTGGTTACGCGCTGGAAATCAACGGGCAGATGGTAGATGGCGTAGTCGTTCCGAAGGAGAAGGCGCGCGTCGCCTTTGAGACGGAACAACGCAAGGGTGTGGATCCTGGACTCGTTGAATCCGTCAAAGGAAATGTCTATCGGACTCGTGTCTATCCCATCCCTGCTAACGGGACGCGCAAGGTCAAGGTCTCCTATGTCGCGCCGTTGATCGTCTCCGGCGACGGTGCCGCCCTCTCGCTCCCCATGCCGGATGTCACGCTGGCGAAACGTTCCGTCACCATCGAGGTCGCCGACAACGTGCAGACCGCGCCGATCCTCGCCGGACTTGGCGACCGCCGTTTCGAGCAGGCGGAACGGGTCTGGCGGGTGTCAAGTTCGGAGACAAATCTCGCCGTCCGTTCGGATATCCTTGTGGCGATGCCACAGTTGCCTGAAACCATCGCCTCGGTGGAGACCACGGAGGATGGCACCGCCTGGTTCTGCGCCTCTGTCAAGACGCAATCCTCGGCAGCTGCCGCCGCGACCGCAACCCAACCTCCCGTTGTGGTGTGGGACGCATCTGGAAGTCGTGCGGGCGATCACGAGAAGGAATGGCCTGTGATTCGTGCGCTGGAGGCGAAGCGCGTACTCATGTTCCGAAACCGCCCGGAACCGATCCAAACGTTCGACACGACGGATGCGCTCATCGAGTACCTGAAGAAGACGATTTATGACGGCGGTACGGACTTCGCCTCGCTCGACGTTTCGCTCTCCTCGCTGGATGCTCCCGCTGTCCTGTTTACGGACGGTGTGGATACGCTCTCTGGCACACCGATGGAGTTCCACGCGAAACAGCGCGTCTCGGCGATCATCTCCGGCGCGGAGCGCGATTTCGAAGCGGTGCGTCAGGCTTGCCGCGGACAGGTGTATGATTTGCTGCGTGTGGATCCCGCCACCATCCGCGACACGATTCGCAACGGTCTGCCGTGCGTGACTGGTGTCGATGGTTCCGGAATCGCCGACGTACAGGGGATCGGTTCCGACGCCAGCGGACGCGCCACCGTCATGGGACGCCTCGCCGCCGATACCGCCGAACTCGTCATCCGTTCCCAGTCGGGCGGTACGGAACGCAAGTCTGTCCCGATCAGCCTGTCGAAAAAGGATGCGCTGCGCGGCGAAACGCTCGCGACCGCCTGGGCTTCCCTTCGCGTCACACGCCTCGCGCCCCGCGCCGATGACAACGCGGAGGAACTGCTGTCGCTCGGACGCAAGTTCGGCGTCGTCAGCCCCGCGACCTCGCTGCTGGTGCTCGAATCACTCAGCCAGTGGTTGCAGTACGACATCGAACCGCCCGCCACCCTTCCCGAAATGCGTCAACGCTGGGCGGAGGCGCGCAAGGGTCGCATGAACAATCTCACCGATGTCGCAAAGGCGGAACGTCACCTCGACACCGTAATCCAGATGTGGAAGGAACGGAAAGAATGGTGGAAGCGCGACTACACCAAGAATCCGTTTATCGATCCGCGTGATAAGGTGCGAGGAGGCAGGGGTATCTTGGGATCTCTCTTCCGGAGGAACCTCGCTGCCGTACACGAAGACGGAATGGCGATGGATATGGAAGCCCCGGCAATGGCGATGGATGAGGTTGCCGCGGAGCGAGCCGCTCCAATCCCGATGATGGCCCCCCGCGCCGCAGCTCCGACAGGTGCCGCCCTTGCGAAGTCAGCATCCAACGCTTCCAAACCGGCACTTGCCGCCTCCATCGCGGTCAGGCCGTGGTCGCCCGACGTCCCCTACTTGGCGAAACTTCAAGGTGCGGAGAAGGGAGCCGCGCGCGACGCCTATCTCGCGCAACGCGCCGAGTACGCGAATACGCCCGCGTTCTTCCTCGACTGTGCCGGATGGTTCTTCCACGCCGGTGATCAGGAAATGGGCGAGCGCGTGATTTCCAATCTTTCGGAGATGAAACTGGAAGATGCCGCCCTGTTGCGCGTCATGGCGTGGCGTCTGCGCGAGGCTGGCGTTTTTGAACTCGCCATCACCACCCTGCGCCGCGTGATGAAACTGCGCGGCGAGGATGCACAGAGTTACCGCGACCTCGCCCTCGTGTTGGACGAGGCTGGCCGCCAAGCGTTCGCGGCTGGTGACAAGGCGAAAGCCAAAGAGATGCTGGAAGAGGCAAGCGCGCTCTACCGTAAACTGGTGACGACCCCGTGGCAACGCCATCCGGAATCCATCTCGATCTTCGCGGTGGAGGAATACAACGCGCTGATCGCGTGGAGCGACGCGCAGGACTGGGGAAAGGTCGGCAAACCGAAACTGGAGAAGCTGGACAAGCGTCTGCAGGGTGTCCTCGACTGCGACATGCGCGTCGTGATGTCGTGGGATGCCGACGAAACGGACATCGACCTGCACGTCACCGAGCCTTCGGGCGAGGAGGCGTTCTATGGGCGGCACCTTACCCGCAAGGGAGGTTTCGTCTCCAAGGACATCACCGACGGATACGGTCCTGAAGAGTACATGATCCGCAAGGCAGAGAAAGGTGGTTACACGGTTCGCGCCCACTACTTTGCTTCGCACCAGCAGACCGTCTTCGGACCTGCCACCGTCACCGCCACGATCTTCACCGACTGGGCGCGTCCGAACCAGAAGAGCCAGACGCTCTCCATTCGTCTCGACAAGGCGAAGAAGATGCTGGAGCTGGGAATCGTCGGCTACGGCGTGGATGCGAAATCGCTGGCGGAGAATCCCGGTGTCGTCGGCAAGCCGCCGTTGACGAAAGGCATGACGAAGCAGGCGGTGAAAGACGCATTCGGGAAACCCAAGACGAAGACGGATGCCGAATGGACGTACGCCCGCGACGGCGGCCGGACATGGAAACTCCGTTTCGACGGCGACAAGCTCGTCCGCGCCGAAGAAATCCTTCCCGGCGGCGATGTCACCATCCTCGTGCAGTAGCGATATGAATGGGAAAGCCCCAACGATAATCGGATGTTTCCTCCTTTTTCTGATGGTTCTCGGTTGTTCCCGTCCCGACGGCGGGAGCGACCGAGAAACGAAATCGTCCCGTGTCGTCTCCGCTCCGGGAAACGGGATGCAGGGAATACCGGGAATTCTGGCGGAACGGGGAGAGGTCAACGTGAACGAGGGAACCGGCGGGAAAGAATTTCCGCAGGCGCGGGACTTTGGTAGTTTCCTCCAGTTGTACGGGCCATTTCTGGACAAGGCGGAACGGGATGGAACTCTTGATTCTCTAGCGCGGGAAATCGAGCTGAAAGGTACCGGGACGGAACGTGAGATCATGCGGTTGCTGACGCTCCGGAAACGCGGAGACGAGCACTATCCCGGCGAAGCCCGCAAATACCTGCGCGACCACGAGGATGCCGCGCTCTCCGCAGACCTCCTCCGGCTGTACGCCAAGAGCCAAAGTGAAAGCGATTTCCGCGAAGTGGGGCAAACAATGGCCAAAGGCGATCCGCACGAATTGCTGCACTGCTCCGAAATCGCCCGGAATGAGAATTGGGACGCGATGAAAACCGCCTTTGCCAAAGACGCGCTCGCCGCGCCGGGCGGCACCTACGCCATCAAATACCGCAGCGTCAAATTCCTGGAGGAGGCCGGCGATTTTGAGACCGTCGCAAATGCCCTGCCGGAACTCGAACGCATGGCGGAGAAACGATACCAGAAAGAAGATTTGACGCTTCTGCGGTGCAGCCTCGCGGTACGGAACGGAACCGCAGGCGAAGCCGAACGTAACCAGTTGCACGAACTCGCCGAAAACGGGATGGTTCCTCCTACCCGCAAACAGGCCGCCGAATGGCTAGCGAAACTTGAAACGAACGCAAAGGACAGACCATGAACAGCATGAACCAGAAAACCGCCTTGAAACGTATCTCCGTCCTCTTAACCTGCCTTCTCCTTGCTTTTGCGTCGTTTGCACGAAATCCGATTGTATTCTTACACGGATATGATAGCGACGGCACAATTTGGTCGGACATGAAGACTTTGCTTGTTTCAGATGCAGGTTATGCCTCAAATGCGTTACGGGCGTATTCTTACTACAAAAGTTATTTTGGATACAGTACATCAACACCCATCGAGCAAGTCGCAATAGGTGTGGCAAAAGAAATCGCAGAGTTATCTCAAAATACGGGACGTCCTGTTGACATCATCGGACACAGTATGGGCGGTCTGATTGTCCGTGCAATGCTTACGTATAATCTCATTGATCGGAAATATATTGGGAAATTCATCACGCTCGCGACACCCCATTATGGGCAGAACATAGAAAGTGATATCATCTCCTGGTTATTTGTAGGGAAACAGGCAAGTCAGATGAAATACGGCTCTCTTTTCTTGTGGGACTTGGCGGACGCCTGGCATTTTCAGGGGAAGAAAATTGACCAGACACTATGTATTGCCGGTACTGTTGACTACCACCAGGAAAATTACCGCAAATCGTACTGGGACGGGCTTGTCCATTCTTGGTCTGCTTCTCTTGCAGATGATCCGTGTCGCTATGTCTATAAATGCCACTCAAAGTATTCGTTCAATGTTCCTGGAGCCATTATCTACCGATGTTCCGAAGGAAAATCCGATCCTGTGTACAGGCTTGTGAAAAATTTTCTGCTAAATGGAATGATACTATCCCAATCATCAATAGGATATACACCGCCAGCTACCGTGACATCTCAGGGCGGCATCTTCTTCCAAATTGTGAACACCAGCGGATATTCCGTTTCCTATTCCACCTCGACCAGCGCCCTTGTACCGACCTATGTACACATCGGGCAGAACCAGCGGATCATAGCGGACAGCCTGGAACACGGTGCGGGCGATACGGAATCCCAGCCCTACGGCATCGAGATGGTTTACGGGACACTTCCAGTAGGAAACTACCGGCTTCTTACAAAGGAAGCCGATTACATCCAGTCCTTCCTCGCACAGCCCGTCCCCGTCACGGGCGGTCGCATGACGGTCTGCCGCCTTCGCTCGGACGGAACCGTGCTGAAGGATACCGTTACCGCGAAGCTGGAGACAAACGGAGGGACGCTTCCCTCTCCTTATGCGGACGGGAAATTGACCTCGCTGATCGGTTATCCGTACGGGACATTGCCGACACCAGTCAAGCCGGGGCACCGGTTCGACGGCTGGTACACCACGCCGGACTATGCGAACATCGTGACCTCGCTTACGCTCGCTTCTCCGCTGAACACCACGCTCTACGCCAAGCTGACGCCTCTTACCTTTACGCTGACATTCTATGCGAACGGGGGCGCGGGGACGATGGAACCGCAGAATTTTCTCTACGACGTAGCGCAAAACATCACCCCCTGCACATTCACCAGACCGGAATATGCGTTTGTCGGCTGGGCAAAATCCCCGTCTGATCCGGCCGGCTTTTCCAACGGGGAACGAGTCAGCCTGCTCTCCAACTATTCGCTCTACGCCGTGTGGGAACCGGTCATCCCTCTGGAAACCGCGCTCCCTTCCGACTCGCTGACCTTCACGACAGGTGGAGACAGCCCGTGGTTCGGGCAGGAGTCCGACCCGTCCGACGGAAACGGATTCGTGCGCAGCGGGTCAATCGGAAGTGAGCAGAACTCGTGGCTGGAAACGACCGTCCGCGGCCCCGGAACGATTTCCTTCAGGTGGAACGTACACTCGGAGGGAATTCCGTATGACTATCTGGAATTCCTTGTGGACGGCAAACAGCAGGCCAGGATTGGCGGAACGAACACAGTCTGGCAGCAGAAAAGCGTGACGATCCGGACCGGCGGCGACCATGCGCTGCGCTGGAACTACACAAAGGACGAGGCACTCTCCATCCAGCCGGATTGCGGCTGGGTTGACCAGATCGTCTGGACTCCCGCCGCACTGGCCGTCACCTTCGACGCGTGGGGCGGACGCACGGACGCGACCACGTTCACCCGGATGTACGAAGAGGCGATCGGCGAACTGCCGGATGCGAAACGGACGGGATACACGTTCCTAGGCTGGTTCACGAAGGCAACAGGGGGAAACGAAGTGACAGCCGAAACGCCTGTGACGGAGAGCCTGACCTGTTACGCGCACTGGCGGATCAATACCTACACGGTCACGTTCGACACGGCTGGCGGTTCCGAAGTGCCGCCCCTCCTGCGGGATTACAACACAGAGATCGGAACCTTGCCCAGACCGGAACGGGAGGGATTCCGTTTCCGTGGCTGGTACACCGATCCGGAAGGCGGCACAAGGATTCGGACAACGATCAAGGTGACGGATGACATGACGATTTATGCGCATTGGATCGACGGCGGATCATCCGCATACCGATTGTATTCCGATCCCATCTATGGTCAAATCCCCTCCGTGTACAAAGGCGGCAAGTACAATGGTTATGCCGTGGATAATAACGGGAACATCACAGGGACCTTCACGTTACTGGTCAAGAAACCGAAAAAAGGTGCTACAACCACTGCCGCAACCGTGACTTTCACCGCACTTACCACCGGCAAACGTACTAAATTTTCCGGCACGATCAATCTCCAAACAGGAACTGGCACGGGAATGCTATCCGGCATCTTGGTCGGTACAACGGCAGTTGGGGGAGTCATCGATAGAATCGGAGAAATCGAAGGGGGCATCGATGCCGGTAAAGCCAAACGTACCGACTTGTTATCCGCACTTGCGAAGTTCAACAGGCGGTCTTACGGAATCGCACTGGAAACCGATTCCGTGAACGGTACCGGTTCCGCATTCGCAAACGGATTCTCAATCTTGTCGATTACGATTTCTACCAAAGGAAAGGCAAAGGTAATGGGAGTGTTGGCAGATGGTACGAAGGTGACAATCTCCACGCAGTTGACGGTAGGTGATGACACCTGTTGTATCCCCATTCTTTATTCCAAGAAAAGCCGTTTCGGATTCACAGTCTGGTTTGATCGCCAGACGCTCGAACTTCTAGACCTGACCGCACTGACCACGTGGCGAAAAGTTGTCAAACCGGTGTTCGAGGCCGACTGGTTTCCAGTCGCGTTCGGTTCACGCAGTCATCTTGCCAACGGTCTCAAAACCGTCACGCTGGATTCCGATGTGCTCTATCACCTAGTACCTGCCGCCATTACACAGACTCCTTCCGAAGTCACGCTGAACGTAACAGGAAAGACCGCTTGGAACGCAGGCAAGGCGGCAAAGGTAATGTATAAAAGCGGAACGGTTTCTGTAAATGGCAGCAACATATCGGGTTTGAAATTATCTTTCCTTCCCAAGACCGGTCTTTTCAAAGGATCGTTCACCGTCTATTCGGTATCAAAAGGCAAACTCATTCGGAATAAATTTTCCGTCAATGGGATCGTCATCGATGGAACCGGGTATGGAAGCGCTGTCTTGAGAAACAAAGGCGTTGTTTCTCTCTTGATTGAATAATCCTACCAGCCCCCTGGATAAAAGCGTATATTCACAGCGACGATGTCACCATTTTTGTGGAGTAAGGAAAAGGGATGCGCCAAGGTTCTGTGTGCTTCCCTACTGCCTACTCCCTGCTACCTATTCCCTACTCTAAGTTGCGCGGGCACTTTGTCCGCACTTTACCGCTGACGGCGCATCCGTCCGCTTACATCCAACCGCGCAACATCAGATGGAAGTACATTGGCTTCAGGACATACGCCTTCAGCCACCAAGCGCTTCGCAACTCGCGCGAGGTATCCATCCAAGTAAACGGGAAGGATGAATCGGGTTTCTTTTCGTAGTCGAATTCCGCCATAATCACATGTCCGTAATCCGTGACGATCGGACATGCCGCATACCCATTGTATTCCACCGCAGGTTCCTTCCCCGCAATCAGGGAACAGAGGTTCGCGACCGCGATCGGAGCCTGTTTGCGAATCGCGGCTGAAGTCTTGGAAGTGGGAATTCCCGCCGCGTCGCCGAGGCAAATGATGTTGCTGTGATCGAGATGAACGAGCGTTTTCTTGTCGGTCTTCACCCATGACTCGCGGGCGAGTTTTCCCTCCGTCCATCCCAATCCCGACTTCTTCACGAAATCGGGTGCGGACTGCGGTGGCGTAAAATGCAGGAAATCATACTCCTCGACAAAAGCTCGTCCGGTGGAGGTATCAAGGAAATGCGCTTTCTTGGCGGAGGTGTCCACACCCGTCAGTCGGCAGTTCAACGAGATCGGAACATTCCGTTCCTTGTAAATCTCCTGAAGACGCGGCGTGAAATGCGGCACATCATAGAGTTCTTTGGACGCTGTGTAGTACTGGAACTGGCAGGACGCGCGCGCGGCGCGCTTACGCGCTAGATGTTCAGACAACAGACAGATCTTCTTCGGCGCACCTCCACACTTCAATTTCGTCCACGTGTCCGTGAAGAGTCCCTTCCCGCCCTTCTGCGTAAACTCGTCGATTGCCTTCCAGGTCTTGGAGGCGCCTTCGAAATCGTAGATCGAATGCGCATTCCCTGCGCCAAGGCTCTCCTTCTTGATCCCTTCGACAAGCGACCAGTTTTCCTGAAGTCCCGGACAGAGGACGAGGAAATCATAGGTGAGCTTCTTCCCGCTTGCGAGCACGGCGACCTTGTGGTCTGCCTCTACTGCTTCGACGGTATCGCGAATCCACGTGACCCCCTTGGGAATGAGATCACTCTGTGGCATCCAGATATCGTTCGGCTGCCAAACACCAGCCCCGACAAACGTAAATCCGGGCTGGTAAAAATGTTTCTCCGCCGGATCGACCAGCGTGATTGTCGCACGCTTCAGCCGACGGCGAAGTCTCGCCGCCACGGAGATTCCCGCAGAACCACCTCCGATAATCAAGATGGAAACAGCGACATCGGATGCCGGGTCTCGAGAACAACCGCCGCCAAGCAACGGAACACCCGCCAGCAACGCCGCCGCGGCAGAACGCTGGATAAATTCACGTCTGGAAATATCATCGTGTAACATAGCCACCATTTTACTCTTTCGCCCCACAAGATTCAATCCGCGATTTCCAGGCAGCTACACCGTAGTTTTGAGTGCAGGGAGCGGTCGATAGTCCGAACTGCTGTGCAAACGCGGGCATAATATGCCCACGCACAGAACTGGCGCGTCCCGTTCCTACTACCTTCTTCTCAGCTTATCTCGCCTAACCAGCTTAACCGGCTTTTCAGCTTCCCGGCTGGATTTGGGGGAAGAACTTGCGGATGGCTTCCACCGTTCCTTTGCGCGGCTCACAAGCGATGCCCCCCGGAGGAAGTGCTTTGATACCCGCATTAAAGCCGACGACCTTGCCGCCGCGAGCGACAAATTCCCGAATGAAACCCTGCATGGGTTTGTTTTTCAGCGGAGCTTTACTCGCAAGCACGAGAACGTCGAGGTGGTCGAGTCGGCGCTGACGCATGCCGTCCATGTCGATCGGCACGAGGTCGAAATCTTTCTCGGCATCGATGTCAAGTGCGGTCGCGGCCGTTTCCACTCCCTGTATGCCCGAGGCAAGGAAGCCCACCGCAATCGAACGCGGATTGCGCGGGCGCGCCGGGAAGGTGATGTCGCGCCCGGTGACGTACTTGAACGCCGCGACAACGATGTAGATCGTACCGTTGAAATACTCGGGGTGTCCCGAAGTGATAAACATCTTGCCCTTACCGAAGGTGCCACCAAGAATCGCGGGCGATCCATACATCTTCTTTTCCGTTTTGACCTTCCCCTTCATCGTCGCCTCCGCGTCGATCGTTCCCCACACCTCGATCTTGGCATCAGCGATCACATTCGTACTGGGTTCCAGAAACGGTCCGCCATGATACCGGAAGACGTGAGAACCGGCTTTCAAACCAAGCGCGGCGGCACCTTTCTCGTTCAGGTTGAAGGTGGGGAACATGGTGGCAGGTTCAGATGCCACACGCTTCCACGGCATCACGCACGCACGCCCTTTGACATCATCGGTCATGAGCGAACATCCTGCACAGGTACCGATGTAACCGCCGCCCGCACGGAAGAACGCCTTCATCTTTTCCACGCCCTCCGGGCGAAGGGTCCTGTATTCGTCTGCGCTACTGCCGCCCGGCATGACCAGCACATCGAGTCCGTCGAGCTTGCCGTTGCGGATCGCCTCACCGTCCAAGAGATGCAGTTCCATTTCTGGCGACCCATTGATCAGGCGGAACCATTCGACGGCTCCAATCCCGCTCGGTCCGTTGTCCGCATACACGCCCACCTTGAGCGGCGGCAAGTTACCTGGATTGGATGCGGGCATCGTAAGATGGGAAACGGTCGAACAACCGCAGAAGAAAACCAAGGCAAGCGCAATGGCGAGGTGCGTCACAACAGAACCCTGACGCAAGGTTTTGTCAAAGTTAGTTTTCATACGACCAGTATAGCAAAGGGAAGAATCCATGACAAGCGTGGCGTGTAAAGAACGCATTGGACGCGCGTCATGCGACATGCGTCATGCCGCGCTGGACTGGCGGGGCGGGCAATTTCGCCTTCATTCGTCATTCTTATTTCTTCATTCATCTTTGCCGCCATCGGCGGCTACTTCTCAGCTGGCGGCGTTAGCCGCCCACCCCTAGACCTTGAGATAGGTGCACTTGCGGTGGAGGAAGAGGAGGATGAGCCAACAGACCAGAATGTAACCAATGGAAAGCACAACCTTTCCCGCAGCGTCGGGCAGGAGGTTTGCCAATCCGCCAAAGAAGAATTTGGAAACGGATTCCATATTCACGATCCTTTGCAACATGTAGATCGTGATTGAGTTGAGTCCAATCACCTGAAAGAAGAATCCCCATTTACGCCACCCTTGCACATCACAGAGCCAGTAGAACAGGGCAAGCGCCGCAAACGAATAGGCACCCGCAAAGAGCGCGAAGGTCGGCGTCCACAGTTTCTTGATACAGGGACACCATGGTTCCCAAGCGAAACCGAGTCCGCACAGGATAACAGCGGAAACGGCCAGAGCGACAGCACGCTTCCACAGCGCGAAACGTTCCAAGCGAACGATCTCTCCAGCGAACACGCCAAGCATGGCGGTGACAACTCCTGAAATGGTAGAGATCAATCCCTCCGGATCGCTAATCGTGTACAGGTGGTTCTTTCCGAAAACGACACGGTCGATCCATCCCGCATAATTTCCCGCAAGCGAGAAGGAGTCTGCGCCCACCGGAGCGTCCGGCGCGATCAGGAACCGCAGTATCGCCCAGTAACCGACCGAGAAGAGAACCGCGATGACGCCCCGAATCCATGCCTTGCGCACAGCGATGTACAGGAGTGCCGCCCCCGCCCAACCGAGACCGATACGCGCCAGCACGCTCGGAAAGCGAAGGTGCGCGAAATCAAAGTTGAAGAAACCGCTGTAAACCAATCCCAGAAAGACCAGTAACGCGGCGCGTTTCAAGACACGCAAGGCGATCATCCCGTTCGAACGTCCCTTCTCGCGCTGTGCCGCGTAGGAGAAGGGCCAAGCAACCCCCGCGATGAACAGGAAGAGCGGGAAGATCGTATCGTGCTGGGCGAATCCAATCCAATTCACATGCACCATTTGCTTCGCGAGCCAGCAGTCGGATGCACCGACCCAAATGCAAAGACGCCTGATCAACAAAGCACCCCCCATGATAAAAAACATATCCGCCCCACGCAGGACATCCAACGAGTACAACCTTTTTTCTGTGTTCATACCGTGATCCTCCGAAACCAACAATTCTACGACAAACAACGGAATCATTGTATCAGAAATATCCCTGCAAAACAAGCCTAAGCAACCCTTCGCTATCAGCTGTTCGCTTTTAAGGGCGGACGGCTAACATCGGCCAAGTTCCGTGCGGGACATTCTTGTCTGCGTTCCATACAGGCGACCCGCCCGCACCGCGAGCCGAAAAAAGTGGACTAGTCCAGAGTGTTCAAAAGCGGTGGATTTGTAGTATGCTATCGGGCGTGACATGAACGGATACCCGCGAGGGAGAACCTGGGTACGAAAAAGGAATCTCGTATGAGAATGACAAGTCGGTTTTGTTTTGCAGTGTTTGGCGCATTCCTGTTGGGCACGCAGCAAGGGAATGCCGTCTCGAAAGCGAAGTATCTCGATCTGGTCGAGATGGCTGTCTCCGCCTATTCACAGGAGCACATGGAATCCTACCTCAAGAATGTCCAGACAAATGGTTTGGCAGAGCACGGTTTTCCGCGCCTGACAGCCAATCTCGGTGTGTTGCTGGCAACAGGACGGCGGAACTCACCGCATGACAAGGCTCTCTTCCAAACGATGATGAATGAGTGCTGCCACCAGATTCCGATAGCGAAGGCAAAGAACGGGAAGCAAGTTGGAAACGATTTTTCGGTCAAAGAAATCATCCTATGCCTCTATGAGGTCGAACGTGCGAAGCTCTTCACGAAAGAGGTGACGGACGGATGGCGCGCCGAGTTGTCCAAGATCGTTCCGAAGGACACCTACAGTTGCATTCCCGCCCCGACCGATCCGATTTCCCACAACTGGGCGATCTTCTCCGGTGCGAGCGAGCAACTGCGATGCCACGCGGGACTCGGCGGTATTCCCGCTTTCGTCGAACGTCAGTTCGCGGGACAACTCCGTTTCTTCGACGCGAACGGGATGTACAAGGACCCGAACCAACCAATGGTCTATGACGGCGTGACGCGCCTCCAGTTCATGGTAGCGCTCCGCTACGGATACGACGGCCCCTCACGCGCCTTTCTGGAAAAGCAGTTCCTTCGCTCCGCCGAACCGACGCTTCTCATGCAGTCCGTGACGGGCGAAATCCCCTTCGGTGGACGGAGCAATCAGTTCCTGCACAACGAGACCTTCTGGTGCGCACTCTGTGAATGGTATGCCGGTTGGTTTAAAGAACGCGGTGACTTGCATAAGGCGCAACGGTTCCGCGCGGCTGCGCGGCGGGCTGTCGAAAGCCTCGACTACTGGACGCGCTCGAAACCGCTGCACCACGTGAAGAACCGTTTTCCGCGCGACACGCGTTACGGATGCGAGGGATACGGTTACTTCGACAAGTACATGGTAACGATGGGGTCCTGGGCGTTCCTGGGCTACCTTTTCGCGGACGAGAGCATCCCCGATTCCGATCTCCCGGAGGACGCGGCGGCAACCGTGTTCACCACCACCCGCGATTTCCACAGGACCTTTCTGAAGGCGGGCGACTACATTGCGCAGTTCGACGCACCGGCAGACGATCACTACGACGGTAGCGGCATCGGACGCATCCAACGTCGCGGTGCGCCCCCGATGCTCGCACTCTCGGTGCCGTTCGCGAAGAATCCGAAATACAAACTGGATTTGAAGAATCCGTCGAATCTCGCCATTCTGCCCGGCTGGACGCGAGACGGCGATTGGGTCTATTCCTACGGCGGAAAGTACACAAACCTGACGGCGAACGCCGCTAACGGTAAAGCGCATCTGTCGGTTGACGTTGTGCGGAAGTTCGAGCCATATCTGCGGTTGGCGTGTGATGTCAGCAACGATGATGTCGCGATCACACTTACTGGCGAAGGCGAATTGGCATTGACCGTGCCGGTCTTCGAGTTCGACGGTGAACGTAAGACCAAGGTAAACGAAAAGGCATCCTCCGTCTCCGTTTCGCTCGATGGTTGGACCTGCCTGTATGAAACGAACGGGAAGGTAATCAACACCAAGCAGCTCTACGGCAATCGCCACGGACATTACCGCCGTTACGAGGTGCGCGGAACAAGCCCGCTAACCCTCCGCTGCCGCATCGTGCCCAACGCGGAGAAAGAAAGGCGGTAGCTGAGAAGCGGAGAAGCTGAAAGGCTGAAAAGCTGCGAAGCAAGGATAGAGACCATCGCTTCTGGCTACGGAAAACGGTTGACGGACAATGCCATTTGGCGGTACACTTTTTGGCAACAACAAACGGAGAATGACTCATGAAGAAACTGATGACACTTACACTTTTGGTAGCTTCCGCGCTCTTTGCGCAGGCGGCGACGGAATCCGCTGACGAGGCCGCGTTGAAGGCGCAGCTGCCCTCGATCTTCTCGCGCGCGGCGGAACAGTATCGCGGTCTCGTGAAACAGATGGAAGGGAAGGAGAACTGCTTTCCCAAGCGGTGGCAGAATGACCAGCTCGTGACGATAAAGCCGCAGGACTGGTGCAGCGGCTTCTTCCCCGGTTCGCTTTGGTACCTCTACGAGTTCACGAAGGCGGAAGACCTGAAAGCTGCCGCCGAGAAGTTCACCGCAATCCAAGACCAGATCCGCCACTACTCCGGCAACCACGACATCGGGTTCATGCTGATGACGAGCGTGGGCAACGCCCTGCGCCTCGCGCCGAAACCGGAGTACAAGGGTATCCTGCTGGATGGCGCAGAGGCTCTCTCGAAAAGGTATAACGAGAAACTTGGACTCATTCGTAGCTGGGGCAAGATCGGGGAACAGAAGGACTTCCTCGTTATCGTCGATAACATGATGAATCTGGAACTGCTCGAATGGGCGGCGAAGAACGGGGGCGATGCGAAGTTCGACGCAATTGCGAAGTCGCATGCCGACATGACCGACCGCCACCACTTCCGTGCCGACAACAGCGCGTTCCACATCCTCAACTACGACCAGAAGACTGGCAAGATCAACCAGTACCGCGCCGGACAGGGTGCTTCTGCCGACGGTACATGGGGTCGCGGCCATGCTTGGGGACTCTACGGATTCACCATGATGTACCGCGAGACGAAGAATCCTGCCTACCTTACGCGCGCCTTGAAGTGCGCCGACTATATGCTGTCTGCACCGAACCTCCCCGCCGACGGTGTGTTGTTCTGGGACTACAAGGCACCGAACATCCCGAACGAGGAGCGTGATACCTCCGCCGCCGCGATTACCGCAAGCGCATTGCTGGAGTTGTCGGGATTCGCACCGAGCGCGAAGGGCGCGGTCTATCGCGCCTTTGCCGTGAAGCAACTGCTCTCGCTGGCATCACCCGACTACTTCGCGAAGGTCGGCGAGAACGGAAACTTTCTCCTGATGCATGGCGTGGGCCACAAGCCTGGCAACAGCGAAGTCGATGTACCGCTCAACTACGGCGACTACTATTTCCTGGAGGCGCTCATCCGTTTCAGCAAACTGGCACCTTTCCCGGAAGCGGCGGTCGATTGCGGCTACGCTCCTTATCGCATGGACGACTTCTACTGGGAGAACGACCACTGGGGCATGCGCGCCTACGGTCCGGTAATCATGGAACCCGCGCCGAAGGGGCAGGGCCTCGTGTCGAGCGGATTCGACCTGTTCAACAAGTGCGTGCCGTATCCGGTGCTGGAGCAGTGGCTCCACGGTTCGGAAGGTTCCTATCACAAGAACCACGGCAAGGGCATGGACAACTACAAGGTTGCGACCGGTCGTGGCGTCGGCGGTATCGGTGCCCTGAGCAGTAACGGCTGGTTCCACGAGAAGAACTGGAAGGCACAGCGCATCATTTCCAAGACGGCGACAAAGGCCGTGTTCGAGCTGGACTACGAGACATACACCGTACGCGGCACGGTGACGACTGGAACGCCGTTCATGCGGTTCGACGTAACGCCGAAGGGCGATCAGCCCGCGCGCATGATCGGTCCTGGTCTCGACATCTCCGCGAAGCGTCAACACAACGGCATCCTCAAGGTGGATCTTGAGAACGGATTCATCGCGAACTTCGAACCGGATGGTGTGGACGGTAAGGACAACGGTTCGATCCTCTCAGCAATCCTGTTCAAAGGCGACAAGTCGAAGATGCAGATCGCATCCGACAACGAAGGGTGCATCTATCTGCTGCAACCCTCCGCGACCTTCACCTACTGGATCGGCGCGGGCTGGACAGGCGCCGGACGTTTCCAGACACCCGAAGAATGGTTCGCCTGTGTCCAAGCTTTCGCAGCGGAATAGCGAGGCGGCTAACGCCGCCAGCTGAGAAGCGTGAAAGCTGAGAGACGAGCCGCCAAGGGCGGCAATGAAGAGTGAAGAATGACGAATGACAAATGAGGGCGACATGTCGCGTGTCGTTTGTCGTGTGCTATCGGTAGCTATCGATTGCAATCGAACGGGAGGAACAAGCTCCTGTGCGTCCGCATCGCCATGTAGTCAGGCCTCTGCTTAACACGCTTAACTAGCCTACCCAGCTTAACCAGCTGGCGGCAAAGTCCACCTTGGGAGGGCCGCACTTATCGTGACCATTTGGCCCTGAAGGGGCGGCAGAACCACCCAACCACCCAACCACCCAACCACCCAACCTCCTAACTACCCAACCTCCCAACCGCGAGCGAAGCGAGCCAGAGCGAGCTAAATATAATTTGTTCTACACAGGTTTGGATTCTTGTGGTATGATAGTGTTTCCTTTAGCACGAAAGAGGAGGTGTGCGGTGGACTGGCGTAGCGAATTAAACGGATTGATGAGTGGCCGTACGCGGATGACGCGCGCGGAGCAGGAAAACGCGGAGTTCGAGGAATTCTTGAACCAGGTGGCGAAGCCTGCCTTGGAAGAGGTGGCGGTTGAGCTGGGCAAGCATGACCGCGACGCGCAGGTGCGGCTTGCACCGGCATCCGTGAAGCTTCAGGTTCGCGCCGGCGAGACGGAGGAGATCGCTTTCAGCGTGATGAAGAAATACGTGCAGACTGGTATCCTGCCGAGTGCGGAGGTCCGGATCAACCGTGGTGCGTCCGGGACGCTGAAGTACGAGTCGATGTTACGGGACGATCCGCAGAATTACCCGCTCAAGGACGTGACGCAGGAGGATGTCATCGCGTGCTTCCTGAAGTATTACCGTCTGGTGATGGACGACAAAGCGCATACCTAAGGAAGTGACGAATGGAAATCTGCGTGTTGGGTAGCGGAAGTGGCGGGAACAGCACCTGCATCAAGTCGGGGAATACGACCTTGCTCATTGATGCCGGATTCACCGCCAAGGAACTGAAGCAACGCCTCCTTTCGGCGCAGGTCGATCCCTTCGCGATTCAGGCAATCCTGTTCACCCACGAGCACATTGACCATTGCCGCGCCGCACGCGTCTTCTCCCACAAGTTGAAGCAGGCGGAGCTGTTCGCCAACATGGGGACATCCGACGCGATCAATCAGTTGTCTCAAGAGGATTTGCCCTGGACAGTGTTCGAGACCTCGCAGTCCTTTGCGGTGGGCGACTTCCAGATCACGAGTTTTTCGGTCTCGCACGACTGCGCAGATCCCGTCGGATACCTGATCGAGGATGACCACTCGCGACTCTTTTATGCCACGGACTTGGGGACCGCGACCATTCTTGTCCAACAGAAGTTGCAGGGTTGTACGGCCGCAATTTTGGAAAGTAACCACGACGTTCAGATGCTGATGGAATCCGAACGCGCGTGGTCGCTCAAGCAACGAATCAAGGGGGATAGCGGACACCTCTCGAATGACGACGCCGCCGCACTTGTCCGTTGCTCCATCACACCGGAGCTACGTCTGCTGTTGCTGGCGCATATCAGCGGCGAGTGCAATACGCACCAGCTGGCGCGCGAGACCATGCAGGAGGCATTACACGCGATCAATCGCATGGACGTGCGGCTGGAGACCCTGCAACAAGACACGCCCAGCGAATGGTTTTCCATCTGATCATTTTGACGAAGACACAAAGAAAGGAAGGTTCGAAACATGAAACGACTGGTATGGTTCTCCGCCCTCTGCGTGGCGGCAACTTCGGTTTTCGCCGCTTGCGAAAACGGCAACTGCTCGACCCCGAAGGCCGAGGCGAAATGTGCGTGCTCGCCGTGCGCCTGTCTGGCTTGCGGCTGCAAGGCTGCGCCGAACACGCTGTCGGACGCGGAACGCGCCGACGGTTGGAAACTGTTGTGGGACGGCAAGAGCGGCGAAGGCTGGCGCAGTGTCCGCAACGAACAGTTCCCCGCCACGGGCTGGGTGATTCGCGACGGCGAGTTGACCATCCTGAGCAAGAAGGAAGAGGCGAAGCGTCCTGGCGACCTCATCACGAAGGAACGGTATGCCAACTTCGCGCTCAAGATCGATTTCAAGTTAACGCCTGCCGCCAACAGCGGAATCAAATACTTCTTCGATCCAAAACTCAACGGCGGTACGACGTTGGAGTATCAGGTTCTGGACGCGGCCCATCCCGATGCCAAGCTCGGACGTGATGGGAACCGGACGGTCGCTTCGTTTTATGACGTCATGCCTGCGGTCGGCGCCAAAGTGAATCCCGTCGGCGAGTGGAACCACGCGGTGATCATCGCCAAGGGGAACCACGTGGAGCACTGGTTGAACGGAAAGAAGGTGCTGGAGTTCGAACGTGGCTCCGAGGCATTCCGCAAGGCTGTTTCGCAGAGCAAGTTCAAGAAATGGGCGAATTGGGGAGAGCAGAAGGAAGGGCACATCCTGCTGCAAGACCACACGGATCACGTCTCATACCGGAATCTCAAAATCAAGGTGTTGGACTAATCCATGAGCCAGCTCGTCACCTCTGCGGAGGAACTGCAGCGCGTTTGCGACAGGCTTCGCTCGGAACCTGTCGTCGCAGTCGATACCGAATTTCTTTGGGAACGGACCTACTACCCGATTCTCGGACTGGTGCAGGTCGCGGTGTCGGACGGAACATGCTGGCTACTCGACCCGATTCAGCTGCCGACGTTGCAGCCTTTCGGCGAAATTCTCGCTTCGGAAAACTCGGTCAAAATCCTGCATGACGCGCTGCAGGATCTGACGATTCTCGTTCAGTGCATTCAGCGCACGACCGGAGCCCTTTATCTGCCTCGCAATATTTTCGACACGCGACTATCCGCAGGTTTCTCCGGATTTTCCTCCACGATTTCCCTGAAGAAACTTCTGGAGTCGGTGATGAATATCCGGCTGGAGAAGACGGAGACGCGTTCCAACTGGACGCGCCGCCCGCTCACGCCGATGCAGTTGGAGTACGCGAGTGACGATGTACTCTACCTGCCCGAACTCCGCGTCAGGCTGATGCGGGGATGTGCCTCACCGACGGTGTTGCGTTGGATGGCAGAGGAAAACCGGAAATACGAAAGCGAAGAGCTATATCGAGGAAAGGATCCAATGTCGATGTGGACGCGCGTAAAGGGTTTTACGCGGGCACTGATGGAGACCGAACGACCGAAACGCGGACGTTTCCTCTCCGTCTTGCAGGAAACGGCTGCGTGGCGGGAAGAAGCCGCGCGCGACCATGATCGTCCCCGCCACTTCATCATCTCGGACGAACTCCTCATCGAGATCGCCCGTTACTGTCCCCAAAACGAGGTCGCATTCAGTCGCCTCCCCAATTGCACGAGACGCTTCCGCCCCGATATTCTAGAGGGGTTGCTGAAGGCCGTGAAGGCGGGCGTGGCGAGAGATCCGTCGGAAGCTCCGCAATGGAATTCCCTCTCGCTCAGTATCGCGGAACGGGACGCGTTGCGTACGAAATGCAAGCAGCAGTTGGAGGAGATCGCTCTCCGCTGCGCCCCCTACCACATTGATCCGCCGCTGGTCATCTCGCGTGACCATCTCGAGGCGATCTTGACGGATCGTGCCGAGAACACACTGGATTCCGGCTGGCGGAAAGAACTGTTGGGATAACGATGGACGACACTTCCGCCACTCCCCGCGCTTCGGCATTCCTCCCATTTCTCGTCTTTTTGATTTTTTATCTGGGACTTTCGCTGTGGGCGAACGACTTCTACAAAGTCCCGATGCCGCTCGCGTTTCTCGTCGCCTCCGCCGTCGCGGTCTGCCAGAACAGGCGACGGAAACTGTCCGAAAAAATCGACGATTACGCCAAGGGGATGGGCGACACGAACATCATGATCATGTGCCTGATCTTCATCCTAGCGGGCGCATTCGCCTCCGTCGCAAAAGGCATGGGAGCCGTCGAGGCCGCGGTCGAATTGACGCGCCTCGTCATCCCGCCGCGCCTCATGCTCTCCGGCATGTTCGTGATTTCCTGCCTCGTCTCCCTTTCGATCGGAACAAGCTGCGGGACAATCGCCGCCGTCACGCCGATCGCACTTGGTTTGACTGAATCGCTCGGCATCTCCCCCGCGTGGATGATCGGCGCCGTGGTCGGCGGCTCGATGTTCGGCGACAACCTGTCGATGATTTCCGACACCACAATTGCCGCCACGCGGACGCAGGGAATCGAGATGAGGCAGAAGTTTCTCGCCAACGTGCGCATCGCGATTCCCAGCGCAATCGCCGCAACCGTCCTGTACGTCCTGATCGGCAGCAACCCCGCTATTTCTTCCGCGTTGCCGAGCGTGACGTGGAATCACCTATGGCAGATTCTGCCTTATGTGCTGATTTTCGTACTGGCGATTGTCGGGATGAATGTGATGATGCTTCTCTTCTGCGGAACCGTGATGGCCGCAGCAATCGGAATTCTCATCGGCAAACTGGACTTCTGGTCTGCCCTGAAATTCATTGGGGACGGTTCCCTAGGAATGGCGGAAACGCTCTTCGTCGCGCTGTTGGCAGGAGGATTGCTGCGGCTCATCCGACAGAATGGCGGCATCCGCTGGCTGTTAATGCGGATCGAACGGACCGTCTCGTCTGCGCGGGGATGTGAGTTCGGAATCCTGTTGCTGATCTGCGCGATCAACCTCTTCACCGCCAACAACACGGTAGCAATTGTTATTGCAGGACCGATCGCGAAGGAGTTGGCAGAACGATTCAATTGCGTTCCCTCCCGCGTCGCGAGCATTCTCGATAGCGGTTCCTGCGTCATCCAAGGACTGATTCCCTACGGTGCGCAGATCCTGATCGCGGCAGGGCTGGCGAAGTCGGCAGGTGTCCAGTTATCCTCCATCGACCTCATCTGCCACCTGCACTATCCCCTCCTCCTGCTCCTCGCATTGCTCGTCTCCATCTGCTTTGCCTATAGGGCGGCGAAGCCGCCCAGCTGAGAAGCGGGGAAGCTGAGAGGCTGAGAAGAAAGTGGCAATGAATAATGAAGAAAGAAGAATGAAAATGATGAATGACAAATGACGAATAGGTGCGGCGTGTCGTATGTCGTTTGTCGCGTGTCATCGGGAGCTATCGAATGCAATCGAGTGGGAGGGACGCGCTCCGTCGCGTCCGCTTTGCCCTTCTGAGCTTGTCGAAAGTTATTCCCCATGAACATTCCCGCGCACGGTGCGGGCGGAGTACTAACAGCTACAAGCTAGAAGCTATAAGCTATAAAAGCTCGCATTCATTTCGGTTTCACCGATGGCGTTTTTTTTGTTATACTTTTCGTCAAGAAGAAAGGATGCCACATGGCCGGAGACGAATTGACACCCATGATGAGGCAGTATCGCCGCATGAAGCAGGAGTTGCCCGAAGGCGCCGTGCTGCTGTTTCGACTGGGAGATTTTTACGAGATGTTTTTTGAGGACGCGATCCGTTGCGCCCCCGTGCTCGGATTGACCCTCACCCATCGTTCCGACTACCCGATGTGCGGCGTCCCCTATCACGCGCTTGACTCCTATCTGGCCAAGCTTCTCCGCGCGGGAATCAAAGCCGCCATCTGTGACCAGATGGAAGATCCTGCACTGGCGAAAGGAATCGTCCGCCGCGAAATCACGCGGATTGTCACGCCGGGCACGATTACGGAGGACACGATTCTCGATTCGGCGCGGAACAACTTCCTCGCCTCCGTCTATGCGGACAAGAAATGCCTCGCACTCGCCCTGCTGGATCTTTCCACAGGACTGTTCACGGTAGAGACTACGCCCGACCAGTTCTCGATGATTGAACTGCTTCGCCGCTATGCGCCCAGCGAAACGTTGGTCGGGAAGGAACAGGCGCAGGACGACCGCATTCGTGCCGTCTGCACCTCCGGCGTAACCGGATCTGTGACGAACGTCGATGACTGGACGATGGGATACGAAGCCTCGTACGAACTGCTCCTGCGCCATTTCCAAGTCCACTCCCTCCAAGGATTCGGGTGCGAGAACGAACCGTCTTTAATCTGTGCCGCAGGGGCGTTGCTGCAATACGTACACGAGGAACTGCACCACGCCATAGGTCACATCCGGAATCTACGTGTCTGCCGCGGCGACGCCTTTTTGGTTCTGGATGAAACGACTTGCCTCCACCTGGACATGATTCCCAAACGCGAGAACTCGGTCGAGACCTCGCTGTTGGGCGTGTTGCGGAACACCTGTACGCCGATGGGGGCGCGTCTCTTGCAGAACTGGCTCCTGCGTCCCCTGCGGTCGCTGGATGGAATCCGAGCGCGGCAGGACACGGTGGAACTGTTCACCCGCGAACGCCTCACGCTCGGTGCGCTGCGCGACAAACTGAAGCAGGTACGCGACCTTGAACGATTGATCGCGAAGCTCGACAGCGAACGCGGCAACGCGCGTGACGCGAACGCGCTCGCCGCCTCCCTGCTTGCCGTGCCGTCCATCCGTGACCAACTCGAACCATTCGCCGAAACCAGCCTGATTCGTGAAATCGCAGGAAGCCTCCACGGCCTGCCGGAACTGGTCGATCTGATCCACGCCGCGATCTGCGACGATCCGGCGATGACATTGAAGGATGGAGGCATCATTCGTTCGGGTTATCACGCCGAACTGGATCAATTCCGTACGCTCGCCTCGGAGGGTCACGCTTGGCTCGCCAAGTATCAGGCGGACGAGATGGAGAAGACCGGCATCAAGACGTTAAAGGTGCGGCACAACAAGGTGTTCGGATACTACATCGAGGTGTCGAAGGGGCAACTCTCGCTCGTTCCGCCGTACTACGAACGGCGGCAGACGCTGGTGAACTGTGAACGGTTCATCACGCCAGACCTGAAGGAGTACGAACAGAAGATCTTTGGTGCGACGGAGAAGTCGCAGGCGCTAGAATATGAGCTGTTCTGCGAAATCCGTTCACGTATTGCGGAACATACTGCGGAAATCCAAGAGACCGCGCAGGCCATCGCCCAACTCGACACGCTGCTCGCCTTCGCCGACCGCGCTCTGGCGCTAGGGTATGTCCGTCCCAAAATGACGGACGGCGACACCCTGCGGATCAAGGACGGACGCCATCCCGTGATTGAGCAGTTACCCGATGCGGAACCATTTGTTCCGAACGACACCCTGCTCGACAACACCGCCAACCAAATTATGCTGATCACGGGACCGAACATGGCTGGAAAATCCACCTATATCCGACAGGTGGCACTGATTGCGGTGATGGCGCACATGGGATCGTTCGTACCTGCACGCGAGGCGGAGATTCCGTTGCTCGACCGCGTTTTCACACGTGTCGGTGCAGGAGACGATCTGGCGCGCGGTCGCAGCACGTTCATGGTGGAGATGCAGGAAACCGCGAATATCCTGAACAACGCGACGAAGAAAAGTCTAATCGTGCTGGACGAGATCGGACGCGGCACCAGCACTTTCGACGGGATCAGCATCGCATGGGCGGTGGCGGAGTACCTGCACAACACGCCAGCTGTGAAAGCGAAGACGCTCTTCGCCACACACTACCATGAATTGACAGACCTGTCGCTAACGCTTTCGGGTGTCCGTAACTACACGGTACAGGTACGGGAGCACGGTGACACCGTCGTTTTCTTGCGCCGCATTGCCCCTGGCACGGCGGACAAGAGCTACGGCATTCAAGTCGCGCGTCTGGCGGGAATGCCAGGCGAAGTGGTTGCCCGCTCCAAGGAAATCCTGCACAACCTCGAAGAGGGTGAAGTCGATAACGGGTTCCCCAAACTCGCGCGAACCGCCCGCCGCAAACAACAAGACGAACCCTCCAACCAACTCCTCTTCGACCTGTAAAGCGAGTCGGTCATGCTGCGACCGGTTTAAGCTAAGGTTAAGTGTCCCTGCGGGAGTAAGTGTCTCCCCGAGACTAAATGTCCCTACGGGACTAAGTGTCTCTTCGAGACCAAGTGTAACTGCGGGGGTAAGCCGCCGAGACGGCGGATCTTCATAACGACATGCCTACCCTCCCGTTCGATTGCATTCGATAGCAATCGACGACACGCGACAAACGACACGCGACATGCCGCCCTCATTTGTCATTCGTCACTCGTCATTCGTCATTTTCATTCTTCATTGCGGCTTTGCCGCCGCCACTGCCTACTCCCCACTGCCTTGCGGATCATCTTCTCAAGTTTCTCGGAAGCCTCCTTGAGCGCCTGCGCCGCTTTCTTGCCGGTGCGCGCCTTGAGGGCTTCCTGG
>JAFYDR010000227.1 GCA_017544725.1 Kiritimatiellia bacterium | reverse complement strand
TTTCCCATGGTGTGACGTTACCGGGGGTTACGCTTCGCTCACCCCCGTCTGTATAGGTGACGTCCTTTCAGGGCAAAACAGCCACGACAAGCATGCCCCTCCCGTTCGATTGCAATCGATAGCTACCGATGACACGCGACAAATGACACGCGACATATCGTGTTGGACTGGTGAGACTGGCAGGACTAGCGAGACTGGCGGCTTTACCTTCATTCGTCACTCGTCATTCGTTATTGCCCAGTTCTCATTGCCGCGTCAGCGGTTGATCTTCACCGTTCGGCTCTCGCCCGTGAGTACATCGGTGGCGACAATGCGCCACGCACCTTTCACATCGGACTTCGCGAAGGGTATGGTCATCTCTGCCTTACCGTTGCGAACAAGGATCTTACGAGAATAGTACCAAACTTCTGTCTGGGAAGGATCGTACACAGTCATCTGTACGACGGTGTCTGCATTCGGAGAACAGGCGATGCGGACGGTCGCGCCCTCCGTCGTAACGGCAAGGGGAGGCAGCTCGGTATCGACAAGCTCGAATGCGTATGGCGTCCCCTTGGCAAGCGGCAACCTGAAACGGTCTCCGTAACCGATCTTCTTACCAGAGACGAGATCGTACAGATGCCCCTTCTTGGGGAAGGTCACATCGACCAAACGCGAGGCTCGTTTTTCATCGGAGATCACACCCCAGAAGAGTTCACCCTGCCGTCCCTCGCGTGGCCAAATCGAGGCAAGACGGAAACGCGTTCCAGTCTCCGCATTGGACACGACGATGCGTGGAGGATTGATGCCCGCAGTGGAAAATGCCTGTTCCAACCTATCCTGTTCTTTCGCGATGGATTCCGCATTCTCCGTATCGTTTGGATAGTCGAGCGCTTTCAGGTAATCGTTGCACGGCTTCTCGTTGAGTATCTTCACGCATCCCACTAGTGGAGACGCCTTTCGGGGACGGCAGTTGCCTTCGCGATGGGCAGGGATTCCTTCAGCAAGTACGATACCTCCTTTCTCTGCAAAGTGTTTCACAGCCGCAACCTCGGCATCGCTCATTGCACAGGCGTCGGCGAGGATCAGGGCCTTGTAACCGCGCGATTTGAACGTGCCGTCCACCAACTGCTCGTAGGAAACGAAGTCGAATGCATATCCGAGGTGGCGGAGGAGCTGGATGTACTTTTCGCAAAGCGCATTGTGTTCTTTCATCCGATTCTCAAAGAAGGACGCACGTATCGACGCCTGCGAATAGAGGATGGCAACTTGCGACTTCATCGCGAGATTGTTCATCAAATGTTTGCCCGTGCCGGAGGCAACGCGATCCATGTGCGGCTTCACGTCGCGATAACCGTTGCTCCATGTCCAATCGGGATTGATAATCGAGAGATCGTGAAAACCGAATATGCCTTTGCAACCGTTGAAGACCGTGAGCCACAGTCCCGCAACCGCATCTGCGCCACGGCGGGAATATCCCCAGTTCCACGGCATGAATTCGCCCTCAGGTTTGAACGAACGGTGGATATCGAACTGTCCACCTACGCCATAACTGAGTGCGCCTCCGAGTACGTTAACCTGCTTCCACCAATCCATGCCGCCGTATGCCGTAGGCGGTTGCGTCCCAGAGATAGAGGTGGAGATATTCGAGTCACCAGCCCGAAGAAGCTTGCCGGCGTAGTAGAGAGAATTCGCGAGTCGTCCGTCCATGAACTCCAAGTGGTCTGCCCATCCAGCGACGTGACGTTCGCCGCCCTCCGCCCAAACCTCCTGCCGCGTGAATGGCAGTACGGAGTCCCAATCCTTAAAGTCGGTCTCCCATGCCGTATTTAGCCTGTCGAGTGTTCCGTAACGTTGCTTCAAAAATTCGCGGAACGCCGTTAAGCAGTGAGGCGAGAAGCAGAAATCAATCGGGGTACCGCCGTAGCCGGTAATCGATTGTTCGTCGCCGAACCAGATGAATCTCAAACCGATGTTCGCGATTCGTTTCGCAAGTACTGAGAAATCCTTTTCCTTCTTGGCGAAGAATGCCGGATCGGAGAGGCACGGTTTTCTCACGAGCGTCATCTTGTCGCCCGTTTTCGAGAATTCCTCCGGTTCTGAACATCTTTCCAATCCCGCCCCGCTGAGGAGTGTCGGCTCGAATCCGTAGCGTGACTGAAAGTCGATTGCCACACGCCACTGATTCGCGATATTTGCCTGCAAATGCATTTTGCGGAAAAGCTGCGCGAATTCCGGCCAGAGGTACTCCCTAACCCGTTCGCCTGTCCAAATGCCGAACAGGAAATCGTCCCTCGGCCATTTCGCCGGATCGGGACGCATACGCACCTCTGTTCGGAGGCGATCGATCTCTCTGCCCCCATCTAGAAGTTGTGCTGTCACCTCGTACATCCGTGCGGGCAACGCATTACGGATTGTGAACGTCACTTCCAAGTTTGTGGCTGCGGATACTTGTCGTTCGTCCAAGAGACGCCCGAAGGAATCGCGGAATTCAAACTGTACCGACTTCCCCGTCAGAACACCCGCCAGCCCCGCCGTCAACTTCACGATCTCGCCCTCTCTGTACGCACCGCCCGTGGCGGCATCTCGGTCGGCGGTGAACGCGGAAAACGTGGCATTCGGTTCGTTCCGGAATTCCCATGCGCCCCAAGCAAGGACACGTCCATCCGTGTCACGCAGAATCGCATCGAAAGAAAGTGATCCCGCGTATTGTCCGACTTCAGGGAAGAGGACACGAAGCGTGTTCTCGCCATCCTTGAGAGCTGCCTCCATTTCGCCCTTTGCCAGAACCACATCGAAACGGTTGCGTACGGTCCACTGAAGGATGCTTGGGACGGCAACACTCGCTGCAATTACGCACGTAGCTTGTTTGCCCGTAACCTCCACATGCGCAAATGAAACAGGCATCGTACGATTTGCCGCACGAAGGAGGCACTTCGCGATAAGCGAGTAATAGTGTTCCACCGGCGCGACATGGTCTGGATAATAGTCTCGAAGATTCGGCGTGATACCCGTCTCGACATGGAGGTTGCCGAAAATCGCCGCGTAGGGCAGATGCAAGATGCGTCCCTTACCCAAAACATTTTCAGTGAGCCACGGTGCGTCACCCGCCTTGGCGTGGACTGTTGCCCCCTCCGCCGCAAATACGTAGGCTGGCTCTGCCCCCAGCAATCCGAACGGGATGTCCGCAAAATCGCGGGTTGCCGCCACGGGAACGGATTTCACCATCTTCGGCAAACAGCCTGTGCGGAAAATCTCGGGGGCGTCGCGATCCTGTCCGATCCAGACAAGCCCGCAACCGGCCTTGACCTTTTCCAGAATGAGTGTTTGGGCAGTCTTGGGAAAGATTTCCCACGGAAGACCGCCCACCAAAATCGCATCGGCATTTTTCTTCAGAGTTTTGATCAGGTTCTCCTCCACATCTGCGGTGGAGAGCGATCCGAAATAGTCACCATTGTCGTACTGCGGATTCGCCAGCTTTCGCTTCTGGGGACGCTGGATGTAGTGGGATAGTCCTACGGAACTGGTGATCAGTTCGCAGTCGAATCGGTCCGCAAAGAACCCAAGTTCTACGTTGTTGCCGAAACCAGTCAGGGCGATAACGCGGGGACGTTTCACCGCGAGAGGTTTTGCGAAAGCTGTGCACACTTGATGCGGGAAGTTCGTGTACCCCGTAAGATCGAAACTCTTCATGTCGCTCTTTCGGCTTTCCTCCGTATGCGCAAGCGACCAGACTCCCTTCGCCGGCGGCGCCTCAAGTCGGCAAACCTCTCTCCCGTCCTTCTCCAGTCGCACGGTAGTGGCGTTGGACGCGAAGGAACGCACTTCACCCGGTTGCGCGAAATCCAGCTCCACCGTCTCGTCGCCGACTCGCGCTATTACCTTGCCTCTGCGAGAATTGAACACCTTCACCGTTCCGTCGGAAATCTCCCCCACCAGTCCGCCGCCCGCACCGGAAACTTTGCCGAGCCCTTTGAAGGCGATGACCTCCGAGTGCACATGGTACGACTTGCCGTTTTCGATCGATACCGGAATCATCCGCCATTCGAGCGTGGGTACGGCATCCTGTGCGAGCCAACTGTAGAATGCACGTACGTCCTTGAACGGCATGGTCAACGCCACGCCTCTTCCGAGGTCATCTACCGCAGCCATCCATCCTCGCGATGGATGGTGTATCCACCTTTCCTGCGGACGCTTGTCACGCTCAATTTCAACAATGCCTTCATCCGTTGGGTAATAGTACGAGCAGAGCCGTCCATTGATGCCCAGCGTGGTGTGCAGGAGCAACCCGTATATCTGTGTACTCATCGCGTCAGCGAGGTTGCAAAACTCGTAGTCCACCTGAAGCGCGGTGGAGTCATCGTGGAGCGTGTACTTCTTGCCGATCACAAGGAAATCAGTCCCTCCACCCTGCGCATTCCCCTTCGCCTCCAATCCGCAGATTCCGTTCCCCTCGAACGGCTTGAGCGTGAACGGCTTGTTGAGATAGAAGAATTTGTTGCCGCCCCGTGACCAGTCGGACTCGGTGAATGTTCCCGCATTCGCCTTCACGTTCGTAAGTTCCGCGTCGAGGAACTTCGAACGGAGACTCAACACGCGTCCGCCGAGAGGAGATACCAGCATCTCATAGTAGCGGTTCTCCACCTTCGTGAGATTGTCGGGAAGCGCGGCACGATCCGCCGCGATGTCAGACTTGGTAGCGAGTACTGATTTCACTACAGGCGGTGTCGATGTCACCGCCCTTGCTGAAGTCGGGATCGGCTTCCCATCATCCAACACGATCTCCGAGAGTGCGCCACAGGCATGCGACTTCACCACCACCTTTACCTTCACGGCTTTTGCACCGACAGGAATACGCATGGCAAGGTTCGTACAAGACGCATCAACCACTGGTGACTTACCGTCATACATGGGAATCGGCACAGGTACGGATTTCGGCTTGGTGAACTCGCCTGAACCATCCCTGTCGAGAGCGACCTCCACCTCGTGCATCAAATACCAGTTTGTCACCTTCCGGAGCGTCACGACCACTTCAGCGATTTCGGCAGTTGCGGGAAGTTCGCATACGACAACACCTTCCTCGCTTTTCCAGTATGCAAAGTCCTTTGTGCTACCGTCGTGGAGGATGCCCGGTTTCGTTACCACCTTCTGCGGAGCTTCGATGCTGTAGGTATATTCCAGTGGTGCCGCCACGCATTGGGAAAAAACGAAAAGAACAAGTACGACCACAGTTCCTTTCGATGTGATCCTTTTCATCATCGGTATATCCTCGCTTTCTCGAATCTGCTTCACCCCAAAAAACACACGCAGAATAACAAAAACGAACCTTGCAAACAAGGAAAAACGCATCTCTTCACTTCGCGAGGGCGGCGAAGCCGCCCAGCGGGATAAACGTGTTAAGCAGAGGAAGGCAGTAGGCAATAGGGAGTAGGCAGTAGCGGCGGGCGCTTCGCGCCAGCTGAGAAGCGGAGAAAATTGGGACAATGGAGACGGAGGACCACAAGTCTCGCCAGTCCGCTCCGTCGCGGGCAACGAGGATGTTGCCCTCCCATTCTCTCGTCACTCGTCACTGCTGCCTATGCTTCCCTAATTCTTCATTTTTCTCTTCTCATTCTTCATTATTCTTTCAGGGACACGCCGAGTGGTACAGCACGAGAGGCGTGGCATCAGGACGCGCGAGTGTCAGGCGGAAATCGTAGCGTCCTTTCGGACAAGGTGGACGCTTAAATTTCAGCTGCCGTGTCCAGACTCCACCTGGCGGCAGGTCAATCGTCTGCGGCGGCAGGTCCACGCTCCACTCCTTTGGCAGACCGTCGAAGGTCAATGTTCCCTTGAGCGGTTTGTCGAGCGGTGCAACGACATCGATCCGGCAGGAACGGAAGTCGGGAGCCACCCGAAGCGAGAGGTTCGGTGCCTGCGCAGATGGCACGTAGGAGAGAATCGGCTGTTGGTTGTAACCCGATGTCGCCATCGTGATGCGCGAACGATAGACGGGATCGCGCATGAGCGAGACGCGGCGATCTAATGCGGGGATGTCCGTGGTGTAGATGCGAATCTCACCGCGTCGTACGCTGATAAACTCCTCGCGCCAGTCACCGAAAAGGTCAGCCACCAGTTTGAGTTCAGGAAGCCGCGGCGTAACAGGAGATCCATCGTGGTCCTTGATCCGTCCGGTGAAGATCTCGCGCTGGAGGTCGCCGTCCCAGTAGAGATTGGGGCGCGCATTGCCGTAGCGGAAGCAGTTTGTGTAGGAGCAAAGGAGCGTACCGTTCGCCGTGTAGAGCCAACGATTGTCGCTCTGCGGATGGGTGTTGGTGGCGGAATTGCCGGTCTGATCCACCTCCTGCCCGTAGAATTCGAGTCCGGGATACACGGGATCGATATCGGCGCAAAGACCGCCAGAGTGGACGTGGCGCGTCGGTTCGGGCAATTTCCAAATCTCGCCGCCGGTAACGGGATCCGTCATCAGCAATCCACCGCCGTTACGCTGGCGTGTCTCGTAGATAAAGGCGAGTTCCATGCCGGGGCGCACGGGATCAATGTCGCCGTAGTAGTGCGCATCGGAATGTCCGCGTCCGTTGCACCAAAGCACGGTACCGTCATGGTCGAGGGTGAGCGAACCAATCAGTACCTCATCGCATCCGTCTCCGTCCACATCTTCGCACAGACAAGCATGATCTCCCTGACCACGCAAACGGCGTGAAAGGAACTCGTTGTTCCAACGCCACACACGCTCCAGCTTGCGATCCCGATAACGGTAGGCATCGACAATCATCTTGCCGTAGGTGCCGCGTTCCATAATGACGCACGGCGTCTTTCCGTCGAGGTGCGCAAGCGCGATCTGGTTACGCGAAGCAAAGTGGTTGTAGTCATCCACGTGTTCGGGAGCAGTACGCGCAATCCAAGGGACCGAGCAAATATCGCGTCCCGTGAGGCCATCCATGACCGTGAGAAATTCGGGGCCACGCTGGACTCGTCCATCGGGATCGCGATAATCAGGCGTGAGCGGAGCAGTCTTGGCGATCACCTCTGCCTTGCCGTCACCGTCGAGATCCGCCACGATGAAAGGCAAATACCAGATTCCCATCTCTATGTTCCAGCCGAGATCGCGTCGCCACAAGAAACGCCCCATAGAGGTGTACGCTTCAAGCTTATACGTGTCTTTCGCGGGTTTCCACACGAGGTCCCACGGATCGGTTCCGCCCGATGGTGTCTTGACCACATAATCATACGCACCGTCGCCGTCGAGATCGCCCACCGCAACCGCAGCCACCGTAGCATTCGTATCCGACAATGGAATACGAATGCAAGTGGCACCGTCGATTTCCTCAGCGCGCACGGACGTGAAGTTCGTACCATCGACAGAATACTCGGCCGTGCGATCCGTGAAGCCCGGCAAGAAGAAGTCGCTCGTTTGCACGATTGGCGCAGTAGTGATCTTCTCCGCCTTACCACCGACACGTCGCCAGAGGTCGAAGCCAACACCGATGGGATCGCTGTCGAGAAGCCGCCACGAGACGTAGGTGCCGCGCGGCGTGACGGAAGCCACGAGCCCGCGATCCATCTTCTCGCGCGGACGTTCAGAAAGAACGCCCTTCACGCGACGGTCGGCATGAACCGCAAGCCGATAGGCGAGTTCAAGCGTTTCGCCCTTCTTCAGCGAAAGCGATTCCGTGTAAACGGGAGAAGGATTGATCATGCGCTTGTCCGGCCACACATAGAAACGCGCGGCGGCAGGTGCCGCCACCTGCGTAAATGTCACGCCCTCTCCCGTGGCAGGATTTGTGAAATCGAGAAACTTCGTCTCGTTGCCCGTGACGGCGGCGGGCGTCTCCCCGCCCGCGAAACCGTGTACGCCGAAGGCAGTGGCGGCAGACGGCGCAAGGCGCAGAGTGGCTCCCGCATATCCCCCACCCCACTTGCCGGACTCCGTACTGCCGTGCGGAGGTGTGCGGTCCAACGTCACGTCCTCCCGCGCCGTGAAGCGATGGCGGATGTTGATCGTATAACCGCCGTTCGGGTCGGGCGGATCGATTTCAACCGTGCGTTCCTCTACCAGCACCGGCACCTTCGCAGTACGCGGTCCGTATTCAAGGTTCAATTTGACCACGCAATCAAGACCGTCACGCTCAATCGTTTTCTTCACCACGCGTGTCCGTCCCTCCGGTTCCACACCTTCGCGCTTCGCGTCGGCAGGTTCCCAGTAGTTGACACCGTTGATGAACTTCCACGAGAACCAATAACCAAGATGCCAGATGTGATCTTTTGGACGCAAATCAGTAACCGTGGCACCGGACGGAAGATTGAGCGGATGGAAGAACGGACGGCCCTCCGGCGTGTCGATCTCGAAATTCCATAGAAGCTTACCATCGCGCAACAGTCGCACGCCCGTAGGCGTCGTCTCCAACTTCGAACGACGGAAGGCGGCGATCGCCTCATCCGTTCGGCGGCATTTCGGTTCGCGAGCGATCAACTCGTCAATCAGCCGTCCGATCTCCCATTTTGGATAATTGTAACGTTCGCGTCCTTCAGCCGTGAGAAGACGACAATGCGGACTCTTCGGATCGGGAATCCACTCGTCCTCCCCCTTGTCGCCAACCATGCGGAACGTGCCGCGCTCCGTGTTGAAATATCGACCGATATTGTGAACGGCAGCGAAGAGAGTCACCTCGTCCCATGAACAACGTCCCTCTTCAGACTTCTCCTCCGCCTGTCCCGCTCGTACCTTTTCGCGGGATGGCAACGACCAGGCGAAGATGTCCTTCACCGGATTACGGTAGGCGAACTCTTTCTCCGCGACAGTACGTCCGCTATAGATGTTGCGACCAAGGTCGAATTCGGAAAAGACGATCGGTGTAGGCCACCGCTCGAAGGCAATCTTTGAGGACTCCACATCCCACATCGCATTGTACTCGCGTCCTTTCGGCGCCTTGCAGGCCATCGTGTACCAGCGCACTACCTTCTTCGCCACGAGCGCGCGCCCGTCGAGCGGAGAGAACTCGTCGCCCTTTGTCTCCAACAGACGACGAAGATTCGTGATGAATCCAACGGAAACCACCGTCACGCTCTTGTCGGGAGCGGCGGCAAGCGCTTTGCGATAGACCTGATTTGCATCGGGCGCATCGTTGGAGTTGGGATGCTTCACCCATTGCGGATACTCCGCTGCGAGACGAACGAACTTCTGATGTCCCCTACGTTTGGCATCTCCGTTCGGCACTCCCACCACGCCCAGTTCCTTTGCGCAGCCCACGGGGATGTCAGGACGACCGTAAAAGGCGTTGAGAACCTCCACGGCGGCGACAGAGGAATTGTCACGAGTGCAAGTACAAACGGCAAGAATCTCGCACTTGCCCTCGTCGGCAAAGGCATGCAGGACAGCCATCGCCCCCACGTCATCGTAGTCCTCCACCATATCGGTGTCAAAAATAATCTTCGGCGTCGCTGCAAACAGCGAGGCGGCGCCAACCAACAGCACAAAAGAGGAAATGAATCTTTTCATGATGCGATTAGGGTAGCAAATTCCAGCTCATGCTGGCAAGGGAAAAGGAAGGAAAGGCAATGGGCAGTAGGTAAAAGGGAATTACATTCCCCGAGGCCGGCAGGCGTTGCCGACAGCGGGAGAAGGGGAAAGGGACATAAAGGACGAAAAAGACAAAAGGGACAAGTGATCGTTTTTAACTGCCTGTCACTCGTCACTGTGCGAAGCACCTCCGCTTCTCGGCTGGCGCGAAATACCCGCCGCCACTACTGCCTCCTTCTTTTCATTCTTCATTTTTCTCTCTTCATTGCCGCCTTCGGCGGCTCACTCGTCTCTGCGCCCTCGTGCGAACCTCAGCGGCTCAGCGTGATGAAATGGTGGTGTCAGCTCCGAACTCCGAACTTAGCTGGAATGGCGGAGTTTGGGGATGTACCCCGTCATGCATACCAGTGCGCAGAACCAGATGATTTGGTTGGCGGGCGTACGGAACGGGCAGTCTCCTAGAGAGTGGATGATGTTTGCCGTACAACCGAGGAAGACGGCTATGACTTCCGGAGGGAGACGATAGAACCAGGTCGGTTTGGGGATCTGGCTCACCCCAGCCGCTGGAAGATTCTTGATCTTTCGTGAAAAATTAACCAGCTCAATAAATACAGGCACGAGAATACCCAGTAGGCAGAGGACCAGCAAAGCGAATCCGATCAAGCCGAATTCCGCCAAGAACTGGAGCGTATCGTTGTGGACATTCGCTCCACCGATCGTCTGGATGTGTTTTTTGTCTTCCGGTGTCATGTATTTCCGCTGGTAATGCACGTACCCCCAACCGCCAACACCGAACTGTTTGTGATCCGCAAAGATCTCACTGGCAATCCGATTGTGGTAACCCGCACCGCTCACACGGTCCAGCACCGCTGCGACCGTGATCGTATCCAACTCCGCCTTCAGTGCCTTCGGGGCGAGAATCGTCGAACCGAGAACCCCAAAGAACACCACAACCACAGCCGCGATTCCCATCTTCGCTTTACCGACACCGGACGCAGCCTGCCACACTCCGACCACCATGTACAGCCCATACGCCAGAAGGCATACGGCACTCAGCAACATGGCCGCACGGCTCAAGGTTCCAAACGCGCCCAAGAAGTTGAGAACGGTCGGAATCAACATCCGATAGCTCTTCCAAAAAGTGGTTTCGTCTTTCCCCCGCTTTCCGTTACCCGCACGAGGTCCGATTACACCATCCATAAACGAACCAAACCAAATGCCGAGCGAGATCACGAACAGAAGAGTGAAAAACGACCCCGCGAAATTGGGATACCCGAAGGTGGCGAAAAAGTGGGTGTTGATGTCCCGCACAAAAACCCAGTAGATACCTTTCGCATGGGTGAGCAACTGCCAATAGCCGAGGATCGAGAGCACCGCACCGTTCCAGCAGAAACATTCAAGCAAAATCCGTTTGCCACGTTTGAGCAATGCGTGTTTGGCGGCGAGCGCAGAGAAAAGAACAGGGGGAAACCAGAGCAGCAGAACCGCATGTTCGTCCGGACGAACGCAGGACGGCACCCAAGAAATCGGGGGTTGCGGAGAACTCCATGTCTGCGTCGCAGGATCGAATACGGGAGCTCCCGCCACGTTGAAAATCGGGAAGATCAAATAGGCGGTAAACAGCAAGGTGGCATAGAACATCGGATCATGCGTAAGCGAATCCCAAACACGTTTGCGCGCTTCGCGCAAAGACTCCGAGCTACGCGCTTGCGGAAAAACCAGCATCATCTCAATCACGAAGGCCGCGAGCCAAGGAACAGCGGCAAGCAGGAAATCAGGACGCGTACCGCCGTCAATCCACGCATACGCCAATGTCAGCAAGAAGATTTGAAGGACAACCGCATTTCGAACGAAAAACAACATAGAGACCTCACCTAATAATCATCCCATCAACAAACCGGACCTTGTTCCAAAAACCTACGCAGGGCATCGTGCCAATCCGGCATCGGAGGAAATCCGTACTTCGCCAAGATCGTCTTCGCCAACCTCGAATTGGCGGGGCGCGGAGCTGGACGCGGAAACTCCGCCGTGGTGCAGGGAACGACCTCTCGTGGGAGTTTCGCCAATCGGAAAATCTCGCGCGTAAACTCGTACCATGTCGCCTCTCCCTCGCACGTCCCGTGTACAATCCCAGGGATCGGTCGCTCGAGCAAGCGCAGCGTCAAATCCGCAACCGCATCCGTCGAGGTCGGATTCCCGCGCTGGTCATCTACCACCCGCAATGGAGTCCCCTGCTGTCCACCCAGCCTGTACATCGTGTGGACAAAGCTCGGACCGCCCGGTCCGTAGAGCCAGGCGATGCGCACAATTGTCGAACGCTCTGGCAACACCCGCAGAATCGCCTGTTCGCCCGCCAACTTGGATTGACCATAGCGGGTTTGAGGCGCGGGCACATCTGCCTCCGTGTAGGGAACATCGGAATCGCCCCGAAAGACATAATCGGTCGAAAAGGCAATCAACCTCGCGCCACACGCGGCGGCAGCTTTCGCCACATTCTCCGATCCGGTGCCGTTGACGAGCATCGCAACATCGGGCTGCGATTCACATCCATCGACATTCGTCATGGCGGCACAGTGAATCACGACATCTGGGCGAAACGCCTCACATGCGGCCCGGATAGAAGTCGCATCGGTAATATCAACCTCCGGCAAATCCGCAACCGAAAGCGTATGCATCGCCAGTTTGCGCTGCAAGGTACGCCCCAGCATTCCCTTCCCGCCTGTAATCAAAATTCTCATCATAACCATGTCCAACGGCAAATAGTATAAAGAAAAGAAACGGATGTGACAAGTACGCATTAAGCTGGTTAAGCCGGGTAGGCAGGTTAAGCTGGGTAGGTGGGTTAGGCCGGGTAGGTGGGTTAGGCCGGGTAAGCGGGTTATTGTTCCGGACATAGATAATATCAGTAATTTTTTTGATTTTTATCTGGACAATGATAATATCAGTATGCTATACTACACCCCGTTATGAAGAAAAAGGCATCAGTCAAGGCGCTCATCAACATCAAGTCCCTCCCG
>JAFYDR010000226.1 GCA_017544725.1 Kiritimatiellia bacterium | reverse complement strand
CGTGGAGGTGACGGTGGGCTGCGGCCTCCGCATCGACATCCCCGGCTTCCCGATCCGCCTGGACTTCGCCAAGCCGGTCAAGGACGACGACGGCGACACCGACGAGGAGGTCTTCTCCTTCCTCATCGGGTTTGAATAAGCTTGTGCGGAGAAGCGGTGGTCGTGTGATGTTTCTGCTTCTCCGTAAGGATTTTGATCATGGATACGAAAACGCTGATCGTAATTCCCACGTATGACGAAAAGGATAACGTTCGCCCGATGGCGAAAGCTGTTCTCGATGTCGTGCCTGAAGCCAACATCCTTTTCGCGGATGACAATTCCCCAGACGGGTCTGGAAAGCTGGAGGACGAAATCGCGGCGGAGGATTCGCGCGTCTTTGTGATACACCGCGAAAAGAAGGAGGGACTTGGACGTGCCTATATCGCCGGGTTCAAGTGGGGCTTGGAGCGCGGATATGACCTGATCTGCGAAATGGACTGTGATTTTTCGCATGATCCGAAAGCGTTGCCGTCACTACTGAAAGCCGCTGAGACGAACGATTTGGTAATCGGTTCCAGATACTGCGGAGGAATCCGCGTGATGAATTGGCCGATGTCACGCCTTCTGCTCTCTACGGGTGCGGGTGTTTACGTACGCATGATCACAGGAATGCCGATCATGGATCCGACGGGCGGATTCAAGTGCTTCCATCGGCAGGTGTTGGAATCGATCGATTTGGACAAGATTCGGTCGAACGGATATTCGTTCCAGATCGAGATGAACCACACGGCATGGACAAACGGATTCCGTATTGTAGAGGTACCGATTATTTTTGAAGACCGTCGCGCTGGGTATTCCAAGATGAAACTCAATATCGCGACGGAGGCGATCTGGATGGTCTTGAAGCTTTGGTTCCGGAACGGTCTGCGCCGTTGGCCCAAGGTACGTAACCGGAAATAAACGAGAATTTCGTATGCAAGGCTTGCAGCAGAATCAGCCGCGTTTTTCGTTGCCGCCCTGGATTCGTTTGTTGCGTCCCGCGCAATGGCTGAAAAACGGGATCGTGGGTGCTGCCTACCTCTTCGCAAGGTGGGATCCGACTCAGGCCGCGAATGCGTCAGGGTGGCGTGCCGTGGCCAGCGTTGCGCTGGCGGTCGCCTGTTTCTGCGCAATGTCCAGTGCCGTCTATATTCTGAATGACTGGAATGATCGCGAAGCGGACCGCAGACATCCCGTGAAACGGTTACGCCCGCTTGCGTCCGGTGAAGTTTCGTCGGGAACCGCATGGTGGCTTCTTACCGTTTTGTTTATCGCTTCGACGGTGGCAGCATGGTTCTGCCTGCCGCTTCGTTTCCTGTACGTCTTGGGCGGCTATGCGGCAATGCAGATTGCCTATACCTTTTTCCTCAAACGGATCTCCTATGTCGATGTCTTCGTGATTTCGATTGGTTTTGTGTTACGTGCGGTCGCAGGCGCAGTGGCGATTACCGTGCGCATTTCCCCGTGGTTGTTGTTGTGTACCTTTCTTCTCTCGCTCTTTCTGGCGCTGTGCAAGCGGCGCCACGAAAAGATCCTGCTGGAAGCGGAGGATGCCGACGAACATCGTGCCGCCTTGTCTGGTTATGACCAGCGACTGCTGGATCTACAGATCGGGATTCTAGCCGCAGCCACGCTTGTCTGCTATTCCATTTACACCCTTGCACCTGAGACCGTGCAACGGTTCGGTACGAACCGGTTGGGGTTGACAATCCCCTTTGTGATTTTCGGAATTTTCCGTTATCTCGAACTGGTCTATCGTCATGCTGAAGGTGGACGTCCCGAAAAGGTGATGCTCACCGATAAGATTATGATCGGAACGGTTCTCGCCTTTTTCCTGACTGCGCTCGCGATTTTCTTGACGCTGCCGCGCTAGGGATTGAAGCGATAATGGGGATAGAAGGAGAGGCTAACGCCGCTACTCTCTGAAGAGGTAATTGCAACTCAAAAATATATCTCACGCCAAGTTCACAAAGTGCGCGAAGTTCTGCTTTTAGAAAACATTGCGGACTTGGCGGACTTTGCGTGGAACAGACAAGTAGGTTTTGCAAGAGACTCTTTTGATAAGCCCTGAAGGGGCGAAGGTACACAGACGGGGACAAGCGTAGCGTAGTCCCCGGAATCAAGTAAAGGCACATTAGCCCTGAAAGGGCGACAGAAGGGGTATGGCGAGCTTCGGTAGATTGTTCTGCCGCCCCTTCGGGCTTGGCGGATACTAGTCGTACCGCCGGGGGTTACGCTTCGCTCACCCCCGTCTGTATAGATGACGCCCTTTCAGGGCTTTCCACAGTTTCTAGGAAGAACCCAAAAAAGATGATCAGGCGGTTTTGCAATTGCCTCCTCTGGTAACTCTCAGGTCGTACTGCATGGCGATTTCCGGGCAGGAGAAGGGATCCGCATATTTCGTACATCCGATACAACCGGTGTAGAGTTTGTGCATCACCTTCGTTTTCGAGATTTCGTGGAAACCGAGGGAACGGAAGAAATTGGGGGCGAAGGTTAGCACAATGGCATGGGGAAAATCAAATTGGCGGATTTCCTCCAGAATTCGTTCTACCAGTCCCTTGCCGATACCGGAACGGCGATAGGCGAACTCGACGGCAACGGATTGAACCTCAACCGACGCGCTTTCCGGCGAACCGATTTCCGGCAGGATTTTCCACGAGGCGCACCCGACAATCCTCCCGTTTTTTTCAGCTACGAAAAAACGGTCGATGTTGGCGATGATGTCCCCAATCGGACGGAGGATGAGGTCGTCCTGATGGGCGCGGATCAATCCGAAAATCGCATTGACGTCACGTAACACGGCGTGCCGGATTTGCCAATCGGAAGAAGATGTATCGGGATTCTGCATAACAGTTCTAACCTTGTGAAAAATCGTTCGTGAATGAATCGACATCGGGAGTGACGATAGCACCAAACTTCCTTTCTGTCAATGCGAATCACGAGTTGTGCGTTGGCACGGGCGCATCAGCGTAATTCACCCATTCCGTACGTACAAAAGGATTTTGGAAACAACAGGAACAACTTGAAGACAGGCGGCAAAGCCGCCAGCTGGATAAGCTTGTTAAGAGAGAGGAAGGCAATAGGCAGTAGGGAGTAGGAAAAGCGGCCACCAGCGGAACGCTTCGCGCAATGACGAGTGACGAATGGGAGGGACGCGCTCCGTCGCGTCCGCCGCGTAATGACGATGCCCTCGTCGATGAAATTAAAAGTTATTACCATGAACATTCCCGTGTGCTACGCGGGCGAGTTAGCCCGTGTTCTAAAGACAAGTTGTTTTTTTAAGTTGTTTCTGTTGTTTTCATTTCGCGCGGGTTTTCAAAAGACGACGGTGAAATACGCAGATGCGTCCCGTAGGCACGATGAGTCAAGCATGGTGTGCAATGAAAAATGAAAAGAGAAAAATGAAGACTGGAGGAGGCGTATCGTTTGGCGCGTGTGGTTTGTCACGTGTCATCGGTGGCTGTCGGTTACAATAGCCGCGTAGCGGCGACACAGATTTTCGGCGGGGCACCGGCTTTACAACGTTCGAGGACGCTCTCGATACCGAGTGACGGTGTCGTCGCTACGCGGCTTTGTTCGCTTTTGTTTGTGGTGCGGGGGTTGCCGCTTCGCTTCACCCCCGCCTGCGCCTGTGTTGCCGCTACGTGGCATTTGGGAGGGGCAACGTCCCCGTTGCCCAACTTAACATACTTAACACGCCTAACTGGCTGGCGGCTTTACCGCCTGTCACTTCTTCGCACAGCGAAGTTGTTGGTATTCCGCTCTTGACAGGGGGGATGGAAAACGGCATAATGAAATAAATTTTTGTTGAGGAGGTTATGCCATG
>JAFYDR010000225.1 GCA_017544725.1 Kiritimatiellia bacterium | reverse complement strand
CTGCGCAAACTCTATCTGCCATCGTCCATCGTCGGCGGCGCGATCGGGCTGGCGCTCCTTTCCTCCTGCGCCCCCTGCATCCCCGAAGCCTGGCACGCGGGCTGGAAGGCGATTCCCGGATTCCTGATCAACATCGTCTTCGCGACGTTGTTCATCGGACGGAGTTTTCCCAAGATTGGCGGGATTCGGCGTTCGGTCGCGAGTCAGCTCTGTTTCGGGCAGATTATGGCGTGGGGCATGTACGTGGTCGGTCTCGGTATCACCGCGTTGATTCTGGTTCCTTGTTTCCACGTCCCGCCGGTTTTCGGGAACTTGCTGGAAATCGGTTTTGAAGGTGGACACGGTACGGTCGGTGGACTCTCTTCGACTTTCGAGGAACTGGGGTGGGATGCTGGAACTGCGCTCGGATACACGACTGCGACGATCGGTATGGTGATCGGTATCGTGGTGGGCATGGCGCTGATCAACTTCGCAGTGCGTCGCAAGCAAGTGAAAAACATCCGTTCCTTCGAGGAACTCACCGAGGCGGAACAGAAGGGATTTTACCCGGTCAACGCGCAGCCGCCCGCCGGAAAGCAGACCGTGCTGTGCGACTCGATTGACTCGCTCGCGTGGCATGTGGCGGTGGTCGGACTGGCAGTCCTCATCGGGTACGGTATGAAGCAACTGTTGGTGGTGCTGGAAACCGTTCTTCCCGAATCCGTCCGCTCACTCGCAATTCTGCGTAGCATTCCTCTCTTCCCGCTGTGTATGCTTGGCGGCTTGTTGTTGCAATGGTTGCTTTCGGTTTTCCATCTGGACAATCTGGTGGACTTCGGTCAGATTCAGCGTATCGGGGGAGCGTCGCTGGACTTTTTGGTCGTCTCCGCAGTTGCCACCATTCGGCTCGATTTCATCGTGCAGTTCTGGATGCCGTTGACCATCCTGCTTGCCGTTGGTGTCGCGTGGGCGCTCTTCGGTGCGCTGGTGCTGGCTCCGAGAATGTTCACGGAAGACTGGTTTGAACGGATGATTTGCGAATTCGGACAGTACACGGGCGTCACCGCAACGGGACTGTTACTGCTGCGTACCGTGGATCCGGAATCGAAAACCTCCGCGCCTACCGCATTCGGGTGCAAGCAGCTGCTTCACGAGCCGATTATGGGAGGCGGCGTTTGGACGTCGATGGCGGTGCCGCTGGTGATTCGCTTCGGGGCTGTGCCAGTCATCGTGATTAGTGCCGTGGCAATGATCCTCTGGTTCCTCTTTTGGATCTTTTTCCTGCGCCGTCCTGCGCACACGGAAGGTGCGCACTGACAGGACGGAACCGAATAAAGAAAGGCGAATAAGAACGAAAAGCTCTTATCGCCCTGTTCGCGCAACCACACCTTTATTCCGCGCTTTTCTCGTGGCTTCCGTCCTGTTCACGCAGATCTTCAGTCTGTGCGTTCTTCGGTTTCAGCCGCCACTGCGTGATGAGGACGAGGAAGAAGCCGACGCAGATGCAGGAGTCGGCAACGTTGAATGCGGGAAAATGTGAACTCCCCCAGTGGAAATCGAGAAAGTCCACCACACCTCCGTTGCGGAAAATGCGGTCGATGAGATTCCCGACGATGCCGCTTACAAGGAGGGAGGCGATAAAAGCACCTCCCCACAGCCGAAAGAAGAGTTTCCTGAGATTCCAGAAAACCCAGACGATGGCGGCAATCGAGAAAAGGCGAAGGAACAACTGTTGCCCCTGCATCATTCCCCACGCCGCACCGCGATTCTCCACGTAACAGAGATCCCAGAATCCGTTCACGACCGAAACCGGCAATTCACCCTTCAGGTAACGAATGGCGAGATATTTAGTCAGCTGGTCGAGCAGAATCCAGAAAACGGTGGAAAGGGCGAAGACGAGAAACTGTCGTGAAAGCCGTTTCACCGTCTCTTTTCCAATTCATTCTGGCAATTGATGCAGAGCTTGGAAAATAGCTGCGCCTGCAGACGGACCTTGCGGATCAACTTCCCGCAATGTTCGCACACGCCGAACGTTCCCTTGTCAATCGCGTGCAGGGCTGCCTCAATCTCCGTGCGGAGCTGGTTCTGGTTTCCGACCTGTTTGAGGGTCACCAGACGCATACTCGCATCCGTGCCGTCCTCTTCCGGATTCACGTCTTCCATTCCCTTCAAAGCCGAATCCTTCATCGCCCCGACGCGGCTTGTAAGCGTGTCGAGCATGTGCAGCAGCTTTTTCTTGTACTCCGCCAATTCACTCGGACTGAAGCGCTCGACTTGACCGGACTGGAGCCGGACGGTTTTCGTCTTCGCCACAGTCTGTCTAGACGTCGGTACGGTTTCGTAGTTGGGTTTGGGAACCGCTGGCGCGACCGGCTTTTTCTCAACTGCGGTGGCCGGCGCTTTTTTCTCCGACTTGGCTTTTTTCGGTGCGACAGCCTGTTTCGGTGCGACGCCCTTTTTTGAAGGTGCAACTTTCTTTTCCGCCTTTTTCGCCGGGGCGACCGGTTTGGAGACACTCGTCTTCTTCACCGGCGCAACAGCCTTGACCGCAGCCTTCTTCTTCGCTGGCGCGACGGGCTTGGCGGGGGCGGTTTTCTTCGCAGGTGCGGCAACTTTGACAGCGGCCTTCTTCTCCGGTTTCTTCGCCGGGGCTTTCACCGCGGGCTTTGCTTTCGTCGGCTTGCCCTTTGCGGGGGCGGCTTTCGGCGTGATAGCTTTTTTCGCGGTAGGCTTCTTCGCAACACTCTTCTTTTCAGGTGCCTTCTTCTTGGCGGGGGCTTTCACCGGTTTCTTTTTGGGAGAACTGGACATAAACGGATCCTCCTCTCGTTTTCGGGTTTCTTATTCCTGCGGCAACGTGCGGATCCATTCGCGGATCTCATCGCTCAACGGCAAAATCGCACGGATCGTGGCGGAAGTCTCACCCTCCGCCGCGCTGGGAATCTTGACCGTATCCCCAACCTTCGCGTTCTCGACAGCCTTCGCCATACGCGTGTTGCAGGAAATGATCTTCAGCTGTTCATCGTAATCCCACTCGCCGAGGATGGTGTAGGTCTGTTCTTGTCCATCCGGGAGTGCCAGAACCACCGTGACGCCCTGTCCGACATGGTCGGTCGGCATATTGGCGAAATCGGTTTCTTTGACGAGTTTGATCTCTTCGTTCAACTCCGCTTGACGCTGGAGCAGCTCGCGCTCCTTCTCCTTCGCGTACTGGTATTCGGCGTTTTCGGACAAGTCGCCCTTTTCCTTCGCT
>JAFYDR010000224.1 GCA_017544725.1 Kiritimatiellia bacterium | reverse complement strand
GAAGACGAGGAGTTCTTCATAGACCTCCTTTTCTACCATCGCGGACTGCGCGCGCTCGTCGCAGTCGAGTTGAAGATGGGGAAGTTCCGCCCAGCCTATCTTGGACAGCTGAACTTCTATCTTTCGGCACTTGACAGGCTTGTGAAGAGGGCAGACGAGAATCAGTCCATCGGACTGCTTCTCTGCGAAGAGATGAAGAATCCGGTCGTCCAGCTCGCGGTGCAGGATGTCTCCAAGCCGATAGGCGTTGCGACATACAAGACGCTCAGGTCAATTCCACAGCCATACAAGACGCTCGCGCCGGTCATCGAGGGCGTTAGGCGTGTCATGGCGAACGCACGGGCCGAATCCGATTTGAAGCCGAAAAAGAAGTCCGCTCCTCGCAAGACCGCAAAAGGAGGTAAATGATGCCACGTCGTCAACAAAACCTTGCCATACCGCGAAGCGATATTTTTGCGCCGACATTCTCGGCGAAAACTATTTACGTGTACAATTCGCCTGATGCGGGGCACGATGGGCTACTCAAGATAGGTGACGCGTCTGTTAAGGGGCTTCATTCCCTTGACGGTGTAATGCCAAACGCGCCGGAACTTGACGCTGCCGCCAAGAAACGTATCGATTCCTACACGAGGACGCAAGGGGCGTCATACAATTTACTTCGCACCGAACTTGCAGTGCGTAAGCTCCCGGACGGTAGTCATGAGGGTTTCCGCGACCATCACGTTCATCGCGTCCTCAAAAACTCCGGTGTAGAGCAGGTACAACCTAACGGATCGTCTGCCCGTGAATGGTTCAAGACGGATCTTGTGACTTCGACAAACGCTATTGCCGCCGTTAAAGCAGGGCGAAAGACTCTTTCCGCCTCCGAAACTTCTGAAACACGTACACCGTTCACGCCACGACCGGAACAAGAACGTTTCATAGCCGAGACTATAAAAGCTTTAAAAAAGTCGTCCAAGTATCTCTGGAACGCCAAGATGCGCTTCGGGAAGACGGTGACTGCGCTGGAACTCGTTCGTCGAATGGGGTTCAAGAAAACGATTATCATTACGCATCGGCCCGTAGTGAACGATGGTTGGTTCAAGGACTTCCGCGACATGGTGTTTGTGCGGCCGGAGGACGCGGCTTCTTGGGTTTACGGTTCCCGTCAGGCCGGTGTTCAAGAGGATGACCGTCCGAAAGTGGACGAACTCTGCGAGGGCGGCGCTAAACACCTTGTCTATTTCGCGTCCATACAAGACTTGCGTGGTTCTAAAGTGGTTGGCGGTGATTTTGACAAGAACATAGATGTTTTCACCGCGCATTGGGACTGTGTAATTGTGGATGAAGCGCACGAAGGAACGCAGACTGCGCTTGGCGACAAAGTTGTAAAGTCGCTCTTCCACGATGAAAAGACTCAAAAGCTCCTCGCCCTCTCTGGCACACCATTCAATATCCTTGATGCCTATCGTGACAGTGGCGTATCTACCTGGGACTATGTGATGGAGCAGACTGCCAAGGCGAATTGGGCGGTTGAACATGGTGGTGATGCTAATCCATACGAAGATTTGCCGCGTCTTGCAATGTTCGTCTATGACCTTGCCGCAGAAATCGGCGGCTACAGGGCAGAAGATGTGCGCGGTTCCGTTTTCAACTTCAAGGAATTTTTCCGCGTCTGGACTGGCAATGCTCAAATCGACCATGCGGCTGCACCGGAAGGTGCGATTGGTCGATTCGTCCATGAAGGTGACGTGCGCCGATTCCTCACGCTTCTCTGCACGCCGTCAGCCTCAACGTGTTTTCCTTTTGCGACGGATGAAAACCGTGCAATGTTTCACCACACCTTCTGGCTTGTTCCCGGGGTGAAGGAAGCACTTGCGCTCCAGCACCTTATTGAAGAGCGGATGCCAGGTTTCTGCGTGGTGAATGTTGCCGGCGATGGAGATCCTGATGATCCAAGTGGTGAAGCGTTGGCGGCTGTTCGCGACGCAATCGCAACGCACGAATATACCATTACGCTTTCGTGTGGAAAACTTACGACAGGCGTGACCGTGCCTGAATGGTCAGCTGTCTTCATGCTCGCCGGACGTTACGAAACCTCGGCCATCCGTTATCTCCAGACAATTTTCCGCGTCCAGTCTCCGGGTTGGCTCGATGGTTGCGCCAAGGAGAACTGCTACGTTTACGATTTCGCGCCTGACCGCACGTTGAAGGTGATTGCCGATGCTGCGCGTCTGTCCGATACAAACCGCAACTCTGGAGGGGATGATTCGGATCGCCGAGCAGCCATGGGAGCGCTTTTGAATTTCTGCCCCGTAATCGCGCTCAAGGGGTCCGCCATGCGTCCATTCGACGCAGATGCGCTTATGCAGGAACTCAAACGCGCATTGGCGTCCCGTGCCATTCTGAGCGGTTTCGCCGACGACTCCCTCTATGACGATGACATGCTCCGGGCCGACCGAATCGACGTCCGCGATTTCGAGAAACTTCGCAAGGTCCTAAAAGACGCGAAGATAGATGAAGTCCCGAACGGCAAGTTTACCGTCAATAAGCACGGCCTT
>JAFYDR010000223.1 GCA_017544725.1 Kiritimatiellia bacterium | reverse complement strand
CTCTATTGTTTTTCAAACGACAGCTGAACTAAAAGCTAGCAGCTGAAAGCTAACAGCTACGTATGCTTCGCTCAGTGCGGACGGACGCGACGAGTTGCCTCCGCTTGGCGTGGGTCTTCGGGCCAGTAGTGCTTGGGATAACGTCCGCGCAGATCTTTGCGGACAAGCGCATACCCCTCGTTCCAGAAGCTTTCCAAATCACTCGTGACCTGCACGGGACGTTGCGCGGGCGAGAGCAGATGCATAACGACGGGAATGCGTCCGTCTGCAATGCGCGGCGTTGCCGTCATGCCGAAGACCTCTTGGATGCGAACCGCCAAATAGGGTTTTTCCTGATCGTATCGAATCGGAATGGAGGAACCGCTAGGAACCGTCCAATGCGATGGTGCGAGTCGATCCAACTCCCGCCGCGAACAGTTCAACGATGTGAGATAACATAACAGGATTTCCGTGAGATTCAATTCCTGCACCCTTGCCCAGCGCTGGATCCCATCGCAGAAAGGTCCGAGCCAATCCGCCAACCGCTCCGCCAACGCTTCGTCCGAAACATCGGGCCATCCCTGTTCGGGCAGGGCGAGGTGAAGGAACTGAATGCGGTTGCGCAAGGCTGAGGATGTTTTTGTCCACGGAAGTTGCGCAATCCCCTTCTGGCGGATTCCTTCGAAAAGCGCGTCGAGGATTTTTCCCGCGTCGGGATTCGCCTGTCCCCCCTCCCGCAGAACAATCGCGCCCAGTCGCGTCTGCTGGACAGAGACGACGCTCTCCGTTCGTTTGTCCCAAGCGGTAACCGTCGCATTCTCTGTCTCGTTTCCGAACCACTCGCGGATTTCCTCCGCATCCAATGGACAAGCACAATGTATCTTTGCATCGGAGGGTGCGTCTTGCAGTTCGACACAAACCAACCATTCTGACGAACAAAGCGGATCGGATTCCTCCAAAACCGCCCCACGTCCGCTACGCAGGAGATAGCGCCCTGACTTGTCACGCCGTTTCGCCAGACGATCCGGAAATGCCCACGCCAACAGAAGCCCGTCCGACAAGGCAACGGTATGATGCGTGTCGTCCTGAAAACGCGCACCCCAACGTTGTGAGAGTTCATTGACGCGGTATGCGAAGCCTGTATGCGCACGAACGGCGAGATCGGTGATCCGGCGAAAGTCTGTTTCCCGACGGACGGACGACTCGGACGGTGCCTCGCTGACAATCGCGGCCAACAGACAAGCACGACGAGCGCATCCGAATTGCGCGGCCTGCAAAATCAAATGGGAGAGACGGGGGTGAATCGGAAATTTGACCATCGCACGTCCCCGCTCCGTGATACCGCCCTGCGGTGAGACTGCATCCAGTTCGCGGAGCAACGAGAGCGCACGTCGCCAAGCGGCGTCTGGCGGCGGTGTAATCCAAGGCAACCCCGTGCGCTCGGTCGTACCCCATTCGGCGCATTGCAACACGAGGGACGCCAAGTCTGCATCGAGTATTTCAGGCAACGCCTGTTCGGCAAGCGACTGGTCAACCGTTTCGCTCCAAAGACGGTAACAAACGCCCGGGCAGAGGCGACCAGCGCGGCCACGCCGCTGGTCGGCTCGGTCACGGGTGATTCGAACCGTGTCGAGCCGAGACATTCCCGTGCTGGGAGAGAAACGTGGCAGTCGTGCCCAGCCGCTATCAATCACCACGCGGATTCCTTCGATTGTCAAGGAGGATTCCGCAATGGAAGTCGCCAGTACGATCTTGCGTTCTCCCGGTCTTGTCGGACTGACAGCCGCGTCCTGCTGCGCTTTCGGGAGAGAGGCGTACAGTGGGTACACGCGAACGTTTGCGGGGAGAGGAAGATCACGCAACAACTCCGCCACGCGGCGGATTTCCCCTTCGCCCGGCAGAAACGTCAGGATGTTCCCCTCCTCTTTTGCGGCGGCGCGAGAGACGGCATTCGCAACCTGCGAAACATTGCAGTATTTCTCGGGTGCGGAATTGAAGGAAGGCGCATAGCAGGTCTCGACAGGGAACAACTTGCCAGATGCGGTGATCGTCTGCGAATCTTCCAACCTTGACGCAATCGATTCGCTGTCAAGGGTTGCCGACATGATAACGATCCGCAGATCAGGGCGTAGAGCGGCGCGGAGATCGAGCGTGAACGCGAGTCCCGTGTCGGCGGCAAGGGAACGTTCGTGGAATTCGTCGAAAATGATGAGTCCGACATCTGCAATTTCAGGATCATGCAACAACCGCTGGGTAAGAAGACCTTCCGTTAGGATTTCGATTCGCGTCTGGCGGGTGACGTGCCGTTCCAGACGAACCTGATAGCCGATTGTCTCCCCTACCGTTTCGTTCCGTTGCTGTGCCATATACGAAGCGGCCATCCGCGCAGCGAGTCGGCGCGGCTCCAGCATGAGAATTTTCTTTCGCCCAAGCCAAGATGGGGCGGAATCCAAAACGAACGGCGCGACACGCGTTGTCTTGCCGGAACCGGGAGGCGCCTCTAACAGAACGATGCGGTTCGCCGCTAGGGCATCGGCAACCGACGACAAAATCGTATCGACCGGAAAATTCATGAACGGGACACCTGTCCCTTCCGGTCGGAGAGACCGACCAGCATCCCCGCGATAAACAGGGTTGTGACGAGCGAAAAACCACCGTGGCTGATGAACGGGAGTGTGATGCCAGTCATCGGCAACGCTTTGGTGACGCCCGCGATATTCAGTACCGTCTGAAGCGCGAGAGCGGCGGTTAGCCCTGCACAGAGATACCGTTCAAACGGAGTGCGCGATGCTCCTGCCGCCTTGAACCCACGCGAGAACAAGACGAGATAAGCCAGCAGAATGCAGATGCAGCCAACGAAGCCGAGTTCCTCGGCAATCTCCGCATAAATGAAATCAGAGGTGACAATGGGAACGGTCTGTGGCAGCCCCGCGCCGAGTCCGGCCCCCCACCAACCGCCAGAGAACATCGCGGACAACGCTTGAAGTGCCTGCCAGCTTTTCCCGGATGGGTCTTGGAAGGGATGAAGCCAAACATCAAAACGAGCGCGGGCATGATCGGAAATCCTCTGCACGATCATCGCGGCGGCGAAGACGGAACCGAACCCCAGCAAAAGATAAAAACCGACACCGGTCGCCACAAAAACCATCGTCAACAGAATCGCGGCCAACAGCACCATCAGTCCCAAATCATGCAGTACGACGGCAAGCACAAGCGGAACACCCCAGAGTGCCACGAGCCAGAGAACGGATCGCCAAGGCGGGAACGGGATTCCCAAACGGGTTTCGGAGAGGTCTTTTCCCACGCGACAGAGAAAGAACGCGAGAAACCAGACCAGCATCGGCTTCACAATTTCGGTAGGGTTCATTCCGCCCGGCATATAGAAACCGCCACGGAATCTCCTGCCGAAAACCAGCATGGAAAGCAACCCCAGCAGGGCGACGGCGTAAGCGACCCAACCAAAGCGAGCAAGGCTGGCGCACCGCCCCTTGGAACAGAGCAAAATGCCCAACGAGAACGCGCCGAGCCCGCAGGGAAAAGGAAGAAGCGTAGCGGGTTTATCCAGTCCCTCGGAAAAACTCCCCATACGGAACTGAATGACCAAGCCGATTCCGACGATGAGGGTGATCGCGCCGAAGAGTCCGGCATCTCCCTTCCAGTTCGCCAAAAACATTCCGAAGAGAAGCGCGGGGAAACCTATGGCGTAGAAAAACAACGGCAACATCTGTTCCAGAAGACTGACGGATGATTCGGACTGGTAGGTGTTCAAGACAGACAACGTAGCCAACACCACAACGAGCAGACAAAGGGAGAACAATTCGAGGGATTTCCGAATCGGATCTTTTTTCAGGCGAGAAGATTTCCTTCCTTCTCCCGAACGCGGCGTTTTCCGGATCGGACGCGGCGATTCAGGAGGCGGCTCATCCACAGGAGACGGAACATCCACGGAAGGAAGCGGCTCATCCTCCTCCGATTCATCCGGGGTGAACTCCTCGTCCGGCGGCGGTTCCTCGTCAATCAGATTCTTCTTGATCCAGCGAAAGAAGGGATGCATACAAAACAACGGCGGAACGGGAACACCCGTTCCGCCAAATTCAAATTACTTCTTGCCTTTCAGCTGCTCGAAGCGATTTCCTAACGGAAGCGAACCAACAAGCGGACGCACGTAATCGAGGAACGCCTCTGTCACGTAGTTACCAGCCTTGTTGAGGAAAGCATCCGGCAAATGCCGGGTATCCTTCGCGACACGACGAAGCGGGACGACCTCGTAATAGACCGCATACTTCTTGCCTTTCTTCCGCTTGATCGTAATCGAGCCGCGTGAAACGTCCTCATCAACAGCCGCACGCACCGCCTCGATTCCAACCTGACGCGCCTCCTGCTGATCTACTTCAGACGCGATTCCGGGGAAGGAGCGTTGCAGATACCCGAAGGTGTCGGCACGTACGCGCGAGACGCCGCACTTCTCCTTCACGAGCTTCGCCAGCAGATCGCCGAGCGCACCCGTTCCGCTCAACTGAACGTTCCCGTGGGAATCGACCTCCTGTGAAAACTTCGCGGCGATTGGCGTACCGTCCTTGTCCGCGATTCCTTCCGAAACCGCGACTAGGCAACGTCCATATTTCTTCATGCAGGCCTTGACATCCTTGCAGAACTTTTCCGCAGAGAACGGACGTTCCGGCACATAGATCAGGTGTGGACCGTCATCTTCGTCAACCCGCGCAAGAGCTGCCGCCGCAGTCAGGTACCCGGCGTTGCGCCCCATAATCACGTCGATCTTCACGCCGCCGAGTGCGCGGTTGTCCAAGTCATCGCCACGAATCGCGCAAGCGACAAAACGCGCAGCGCTACCGTACCCCGGCGTGTGGTCGTTCTCCAGCAAATCGTTATCGATCGTCTTCGCGATGTGCATACAGCAGATTTCGTATTCCGCCTTGACAGCCGCCTCGTTGATAATCCGCGCGGTATCCGCAGAGTCGTTTCCGCCGATGTAGAAAAAGTAGCGAATCTGAAGTTTCTTCAGCACTTTGAAAATCGCCTCGCAGTCCTCCTGCGTCGGCTTGCGGCGGCAGGAACCGAGAGCAGACGACGGCGTCTGAGCAATCTCTTCCAAACGCGCCTTCGTCTCTTTCCGCAGATCGATGAACGACTCGTCCAAAATCCCCTGGATACCGTGAAGCGCACCGTAGATCTTCCCGACATGCTTGTTCGCCTTTGCAGCCAACACCGCGCCGACGAGACTCTGGTTGATCACCATGGACGGCCCACCACTCTGGGCAATCAGCATATTTCCTTTTGCCATAATCACATCCCTCCTTCAGAACTGAAAACGGTTTCATTTTACCATGTTTTCACCCCACCCCGCAAGGGTGGATTCGGCGGCGGCTGAAGCCGGGTAAGCGGGATAAGCATGTTAAGCTGGTTAAGCGAGAGGAAAGCAGTAGGCAGTAGACAGGCGAAACCGCCTTATAAGTTAAGTGAGCCTTCGGCTCTAAGTGGGGCCTCGCCCCTAAGTTCCGCTTCGCGGATAAGTGACGAGAGATGGAATTAAGTGGGCTTCGCCACGAAGTGACTTAGCCCGAAGGACACTTACCCACGAACGGGAGGGGCAACGTCCCCGTTGCCCGCGACGGAACGGACCGACGAGACCGGCGCCCCCTCGCCTCTCCGCATCCCCACCGTCCCCATTGTCTCCATCGTCTCCGCCTTTCAGCCTTTCCGCTTCCCCGCTTCTCAGCTGGCGGCTTTGCCGCCCCTCCCACTTAGCCCGAAGGGACACTTATCCGCGTAGCGGCACTTAACTAAAAGGGTACATCTGCGTTTTTCACCGTCGTCTTTTGAAAATAAAACAACAGAAACAACTTATAAAAACAACTTGTCTTCAGAGCGCGGACTAACTCGCCCGCGCCCCAATAGTCGATTCCATCAAGGCAACGGGGCAATGATACCAAATGATTATCGCGGTAAAGACAAATGAGAGACGATGCACGGGCCGGTTGGTCCGTGCACCTCTTTCAGTTGTTATATTCAAGTTGTTCTGGTTGTTTCCAAAATCCTCTCGTACGCATGAGATGGGTGAATTACGCAGATGTACCCTCTGGAGGTTTTGCAATTGCCTCGAAAAGCAACAGGGATAGAAGGGAGGATGAAGGAATAACACCACTACCTCCCTCGCCACTGGCAACGTCAGCCGATCTGCTTCTCCGCTGGCGCGAAGCGCACCCGCTGACGGCTTCGCGTTTGGTTGTCTATTGCTCCTTGGCCTCTTCCAGACGAACGCCGTCGAACCAAGCTGTTCCCTGGCAATGGAAGATGCGGAGCCAGAGATTCGCTTTGTACGTGGTGTTCGTCACGTCGCTCCCGGTGGTGAACTCCTGCGACTGATGAAGCCAATCGTGTGTACCAGACCAGTAGTTATTCGGTATCCGCAAGGCTGAATAACGGTTTCCGTACTGCTCCACTTCCATGCACGCGCCGCTGTTGTTCCGAGAATCAATCCGTTCGAGATGATCGGTCTTCAAGAAATAGGAGAGCCGATACTTCGTGTTGGGTTTGAGCGCAGAATCGCCACGCAACCTGTACCCGACATACACCTTCCCGTTGGCAGAAAATCCAACCGCCGTTCCGTCACGGAGAGTATTTTTGGGAAGCTCCCATCCCCTCCAATCCGCACCCGAATCAACCAGCACCTTCGCGTCCTTCACCGCCGCACGCCGCGCACGTTCGATTTCCGGCGAAATCGCATTATGAAATGTCTCCGCACGTTTTGCCGCACGATCATACAACTCGGTGCGGATCCAAGCGATACGGCGTGATTCAAGCGAACCGTCCGCAACGGCGGCGGCAGCTTCCTTCAAGTATCCATCCAGCTCTTTCAGGAACGCGGGAGAATAAATCGAAGTCCAGAGGTCAACCTCGTTAGGCCCGTACAGCATCGGTCCAATCTCCGTCTCTCCAATGAGCGAAGGAACCGCGATTTCCCCGATCCACTTGCGTTCAAGGGCATCGAAGAATTTCGTCATTCCCGTCGCTCCCGCGCCGAACATAAGACGATGGTGTTCCGACAGGACGGACTCAATATCGATCTTTCCATCCCATGCAAGTTTCGAGAAAACATAGAAATTGAGATAGTTCTGCACGAGCGTTTCGCCGACGTTCGATTCGACGAACGAACCGTCGATATACGGTTCCGCCAGCGTGTAGAATTTCGCGAACGCACGCGGCGCGACCTGCGGCACATCGGGTGTTTGCAATCGCCCGTAGTTTTTCATCGGGTATGTCCAGATCCACGAAACGGGGCGCTTCAGTTTTTCCGCCCAAACCCGGATAAAGTCGATTTGTTTGTCACGGATGTCGGGATGGGACTCCGACCACGGACCGCCAACTGCGAGCACAACCTTGACGTTTTCGGGAATCTCCACAGAAGGAATGTTGCGGTAGGTTCCGTAGGCCATCTGAGAGACACCGCCATCCAGTCCAGCTACGGTAACCGCTTTCGCCACCGCGACGGTATTCGACCAAATCAGTTCCGTTGCATAACCGGAAGCGAGAGAGAAGTTGGTAGTGTTGAAGGTGCGCTGACACGTTTCGCACATGCAGGGAGCCATACCGTCCTGCGGCATGATATCGACATATTTCTTTTTCCCACTTCGGATCTGCTCGACCGTCTCGTTACGGAAAATATCCCAGACCTTCGAGGTGTGACAGAGTTGCCGCCCCATCCAATTATATTCAAACTTCGTTCCGATGCACCGCGTTCCGTCCTTGCGCATTTGGAAGTATTCGGGATGGGACTCGCTGAACCGTTCGGCGATATTAAAGCGATTCTGTCCATGGCAACAAGGGATGCGGTCCGTCTCCTCGCGCAGCAGCAGCGAATACATTGCCTTGGCACGCCGCTGTGCAATGGTATCATTCGGATCGATGCCGGGATACGGTCCCGCCCCGCTAAGATAACAATCGCGCGTCGAGAAACGCGGCGTGACCGTGTAGTCTCCCTCCGCCAGATTCAAAGAATCCCGTTTCGGAACAACCGTTCCGAGTTCACCGGGAAAGTAAAATCGGACTCCCACATGATGGTCGAGAAAACCATAGACGCCGAAAAGTGTCGCCCGTTCAAAGAACCGATGGAGGTTACCGCTTTGGATCAGTTTTGCCGGATCCGTCTTGAGATCGTCGCATCCCGCAATGAACGTACGCTTCGCTTCCATCCGGACACAATACGAATCACGCTTGAGCATTTCGGGATGAAGCCCCGCCGCCGCACTCCATTCGTTCGTACCGAGTATGATCGCGTAACGACCTTCGGTCGGGGCGGTGACGAGCGGGATTGCTTGCCCAAATACACGAGAAAGGTAATTGGTCATCTCCCCGGCGGCGAATTGTGCCACCGCCGGGGCATTCGGAGCGACCACCACCTCAGTATTGCTTCCCCTCAGTTCAACAGCGTGAGCTGTGCAAACTGCACAGAACATCGCCACCATGATGATCGTCCTTGATTTCATACCTGTTACCCTTTCAGTGCTTCAGCGAAGAGTTCGACTCCTCGCAGGTTCTTTTTCGTGTTCTCCTCGTTGTCGCAGGGTGCCCACGGCGCCATCAGGAAACCCAACCGACGTTCATCGGGAATGATCTTGCGACCGAGCTGAACGAGCTTTCCGATCACATCATCCGCACCCACATTCTTTTGTCTGCGGACGTGCCCGACCCAGTTCGTTCCGCACGGAATCTGGTCAAAACCTGCCGCCTCCAAATCCCAGAACTCCTTCAGCCGCTTACGGTGAGGTGTCGTGTCCTTCTCCAGATCGAATCCTCCCATGCATTCGTCATAGTACCAGTTGCTCTGCACGACGCTCTTCGGGCAACGCTTGAAGTACTCCGGATGATCCCATCCGAAATCGCTCCATACCCAAGGACGGCAACCGCAATCCTCCGCACACTTCACCGTGTAAAGGAAATCATGCCACCACAACTCCCCGGTACGCATCACGAAGTAGTTGCGACCATGCGAAAAACCAACCGTCTCTTCGTCAAATCCAAGATGGAAGAATCGCGGCGTTTGGAAAATCTCAGCAACATCGCGAATCACATCTTTGACGACCTCGTAGTACTTAGGAATCGTCAGCATCCTGTGGTAGTGCTTCAACCAGCCATCGTGCGTGGCGGAGAAATTCAGTTTGGGAATTGCCTCGATTCCCTGCGCCCGGAGACGGAGAATCTCGTCGCGCAACTTATCCGGTGTCCAGCTCCCCTCGATGGCGAGTTCCGGATGGCTGGGGAATACGAGTCCCTCGCCAATGTCAATCACCAGCATGTTGAGCTTCTTCTCCGCCATGCTGTCCGTCACCCTGCGCCAAAGTTCTTCCTTCACGCGGAGCTTGAGATCGGGCTTTGCCCCGTCGCCGAGAGTACCCATCAACTCGTCAGGCAACCATTCGCACCACATGTTGTGACCTAGGTGGAGAAGAACCGCATGAATCGGATCCTTCTTCGTCCACGGAGGAATAACCGTATTGTTTGCGGCAACAGCCATTCCAGCCGCCGCACACGTAGAGACCTTGATGAATTCGCGTCTGTTCATTGTCGAAATTCCTTTCACATTCAACTCAACGCAGTTTATCAAACACCTGAAACGCAGACAAGCCGAAAGATGAATTCGTGATTGGACGGGGCGCATCTGTGTAATTCACTCATCTCATGCACACGAGAGGATTTTGGAAACAACATGAACAACCTGAATACAACAACTGAAAAAGGTGCGCAGACCAACCGATCCGCGCATCGCCTCTTCTTTGACTGTAACTTGCCACTATGGAGAACCGGAGAACCGCCGTGTGCTACGCGTAGGAACATTCATGAGGATAATTTAGAAAACTGCTACATTTCGTCACTCGTCATTCGTCACTCGTCATAACTTCGCGCCGCGAAGTTATAGACAAGCACCCCGTCCGCGCCGTGCTCGGGAACGTTCATGGGGAATAACTTGGAAAAACTACCACATCTCGTCACTCGTCACTCTTCACTCGTCACTGCCGCCTCTGGCGGCCCGAAGTTATAGACAAGTTGTTTCTGTTGTTTTCATTTTCATAAGACGAAGGTGAAAAACGCAGATGCGCCCAACTGGCTTCGCGATTGAACTTTATTTTTGATATTCGGGTGGACTCTGCTATAATGGGCGCATGAAAACTTTGGTGATTTTGCAAGTTGTTTTGTTGGTGTCGTCTGCTTTGACTTCTGTTGCGGACAACGTGAAATGGGAAGAGAACCTGTACCTTGGTCGCGGAGACTTTTGGAGAAAACGTATTCCAATCACCGTCTCCAATCCGCTGGATGAACCATGTGAAGGTGCCCCCGCCACGTTGAAGCCGGGAACGGATTTTCCGATCGCAGGAGTACGCGTAGAAGAACTTCGTCTGTTGGACGAAAAAGGGAATGCCCTGCTCTTCGGCGTATGGGGGGACGAGCGGATTGAAAGCGGTCCGATTCCCAGTGACGCCGAAATCTCGATTCCCGTTTCCCTCCCCGCAAAGGGAGCGGCCACCTATTGGCTTTACTGGGACAACCCGTGCGCATGGGGTTATGCGGACTTCTTCAATCGGCGCGAAGTTCTCGATGTAAACGGCGGATTCGAGAAAGGTCATGGCAAATCTGTTACGGGATGGGAAAGATTGTCGGAGGATAAGGAGCACCGTCTATCGGTCGATTCGCAAACCAAGTTGTCCGGTCAGCGCGCACTCCGCGCCGAAACAGATTCAAATGCAAAAGAATCCTGGTTTTGCTTCGCCCGTCACGACATAACGGTCAAACCAGGGAATGAAGTGACGATCCGCGTGAAAGTCCGTGCCCAAGATGTAAAAGGTTATGCCGGTTGGTACGTGCACATCGGAAACAAGTCGAAGGGGGATGTGGTGAACCGCGTCGAAAACTCCGGTGGCGGAACGTACGACTGGAAGGAAACGGTCATCCGCGTAAAGGTTCCGGAAGGATGTACGCGCTTGGCAACTGGCAGCGTATTACGGGGAACTGGTGCAGCTTGGTATGACGACTTCAACATCGATGTCGGGACCATGCCTGCTGGCATTACCGCCCGCACAGGTAAGGTCGAGACCTTGGCCGCAAAGCGGATGGGCGAGGATGATTCGTGGTCATCAGTCGGTGAAGAACGGATGAACCAGTGGGTAAACCGCATACCGATACGAATCGCCAATTTCTCGGACAGCCCAGTTTCTTCGGTTCTTGCGTCATGCAATATCGCAGAGGTTTTGCGCAATATGCGCGACGCGGAGTATCGGCTGTACAGCGGTTCGGAGGAGATTCCCCTGTGCGTTCTCGGCACACGAGCTTTCTTCACCGCATCCATCCCGGCGGGAACGATTCGGACTTACTGGCTCTATCTCCGACCAAACCAAAACAAGAAGAGGGTGTCGGAAAAACCGGAGGAAGTACGCAGCGCATTGGGCAGCATTATCCCTTCAGACCAAGTGCTGATTACTCCGACGCACATTTCAGACAGAGATGCGTATGCAAAATTGCTGACCAGCAACTTGAACCTATTGGTCAATCCCAGTTTCGAGAACGGGATGGGCGGATGGACGCATTCAAACGAAAAGAAAGAGTCTCGTATCTCTTACGAAATCGTGAAAACGGGCGGGCTCTTCGGCGGCAGTTTTGCAAAAATGACGATTCCTGAATCGGTGAATGCGACCTGGCGTGGTTGGTACCAAACCGTTGCAATCAAACCGGGACAGCACTACTTCTACGGCGGATTCATTTCGGCGGATGAGGCAGACACGCGCACGACCATCCACCTCCACAAGTTCAACCGCAAGGGTGAAAACACATTGATGACAAGCGCTCCAGAATCAATCAGCGGAACCGCGCCGTGGACTCCGGTATTCGGTACTCTCACAGCTAACGCGGATGACGTAAAAATCTCGCTCCATCTGACAACCAACGGACACGGGACGTTCGCACACGACGGAGTGATCTTCGCCGAGTACCATTACGCACAGGTGGGCGAAGTGCAGAACCGTCCGCAACAACAGACGGATGAACGCGCTTCTGCGCTCGTGGTTCAATCCGTCGCACCAATCCGCAAGGTGTTCCGCGAGACTCCCGTTGCGGACGGGCGCGACTTTGAAGTCTGCCTCGCGAAAAACGAGACGGAACCATTGCAGTTAGCCGTCCGTTCACCGAAAGAGATCGGCAGACTGGAGGTCGAGGTAACTCCACCGCGTGGCGTCTCCGGTTCTAGCGACATCGCCGTGGAAACGGGGTGGGTCGAATTCGTTCCGGTTGACTATGCGACGGCCTATTACGTCTCGCACACGCCGGAATGGATACTCAAGTATCCGACTTCCTCCCCCAGTTCGGACGGATGGAGCGGTTGGTGGCCAGATCCGATCGCACCGGTCAACAGCGGTAAATTGTCGCCGAATACGACGCAACCGGTCTGGATCAACTTCAAAACAACAGCCTCAACAAAGCCCGGAAACTATACAGGGACGATCCGCTGGAAAGCTGACGGTGCCGTTGTCCGTGAAGACAAGTACACCGTTCGCGTGTGGAATTTCGCCCTGCCCGCAATCGCGGAAACGCCCGCGATTTATGATGTCCGGATTTCCTCGCATTGGTGGAGCGAGGACTTCAAAGGAATGGATGCGGATACGCGTAGAAGGACGATCTGGAAGTTCTATTCGGAAAAACGCATCTGCCCCGACACCCTCGGAGCAAACGTCAAATTCACGCGGGCGAAGGACGGACGTGTCCAAGCGGATTTCACGGAATACGACCGTATTGCGACGGAGTACTTCGAGGAATTCAAGTTCCCCGTGTCCTATATGCCGATGTGTTTTTACAGCTTCGGCTGGGGAATGCCGCCTAAAGTCTTTCTCAACGAAACGCCTTACGAAGGCAAGTGGCCCTACGAAGGCGCAGACCGCTCCAAACTCCGTCCCGAATACAAACGGGTTTACCAAGAGGCACTGCGCCTCTATTGGAATCACGTGAAAGAAAAGGGCTGGAGCGGAAAGCTTGTCCTCTACATCTCCGATGAACCGCACTACTGGAAAGAGGGAATCAAGCCGCAGATGACCGCGCTCTGCGCAATGTACCACGAGGTCGATCCCGCAATTCCGATCTATTCCAGTACTTGGCGGCACTGCCCCGAATGGAACGATTCCCTTGATGTGTGGGGTGTCGGACACTACGGGTGCTTCCCTGTTGCCGAGATGAAGGCACGTGCCGCAGCCGGGAAACACATTTGGTTTACGACAGACGGACAGATGTGCCTCGATACGCCGTTCTGCGCGGTCGAGCGAATGCTACCACACTACTGCATTGCGCACCATGCGGACGCCTATGAGTTCTGGGGCGCGACCTGGTTGACCTACAACCCGTGGAAATTCGGCTGGCATGCCTACATCCCGCAATCAGACACTCCTGGAGAGAACTATTACGTCCGGTATCCGGATGGAGATGGTTACCTGATCTATCCCGGAGTCCCAGGACGTTTCAAGGGACCGATCACCAGCATCCGACTGGAAGCGGCACGGGATGGCGTAGAGGATTTCAGTTATCTAAAGAAACTGGAACGGCTGGCTGCGATTCCGAACGAGAAACACGCCGTCGCCGCGCAAGAACTCCTTTCCAAGTTCCGTACGTTCGTTTCCATTCCGAACGCCGGCGGACGATTCTCCACGCGCATCCTGCCTGAACCGGAGAAACTGGACGCCCTCCGCCACGAAGCGGGTGAACTCCTTAGCTCCGAAGCCGCCAGTAACGAGTGACAAGTGACGAATGCTCGGAAAAGGTAGCGTGTCGCGTGTCATTTGTTGTGTGTCATCGATTATTGTCGATAGCATTCGATTGCATTCGAATTCGACGACGTGGGTGTCGTCGTTGCGCACGGGCGGCTAACGCCGTCAGCTGAGAAGCTGAGGAACAGGCTGGGATTCTCTGGTTCAGCGTGTGGGCATTTTTGCCCGCGGGACGCGCCCCGTCGCGTCCGCCGCGTGACGACGACGCTGTACGGCATGCCAGATGCGAGAAAGCGTGGGTGACGGGCAAAAAGCCAGTAGCCAGATGCGAAAAATCCGTGCCGAAGTCTCCAATATTTGCGACTTTGCAAATGCGTATGAGATGCTATAATATTGGGTGGTAAAAGGAACTGAACGGGAAGGGGGATGGTGTTTGCGGAACTACGAGTTTCACAGATGCGAGAGAGGCCAATATGTCACCGATGAAAGTCATATCGTTATTCAGTGGTGCGGGAGGATTGGACATTGGTTTCCATGAGGCGGGATTTGAGACCGCAGTTCTTGTGGAACGCGATCCCGCCTGTTGCCGAACGTTACGTACAAATCTGCCAGATATTCCAGTTATTGAAGGCGATATCAACGAAATATCCACCAAGACGATTCTCGCGGCAGGGCATTTGAAGCCACTTGAAGCGGCACTGGTTATTGGCGGACCTCCGTGCCAAAGTTTCAGCCTTGCAGGGTCACGGATGGGACTGAATGACCCACGCGGAAAACTTGTGCTTGAATTTATCCGTGTCGTGCGAGAGGCTTTGCCGGTGGGATTCGTTATGGAGAACGTTCGTGGACTTGCAAACTGGGAACATGGAAGAGCGCTTCAAGCGATTATTGAAGAGGCGACGCAACCAATAGAGTATGATAGACACACCTACCGTTATGAGGTTCGATGCAAAATCCTGAATTCCGCATCATTCGGAGCACCTCAGTTTCGAGAGAGAATTTTTATTGTTGGAAACAGAATTCGTGTTCCGTTCGAGTTCCCGCAACCAACGCATGGAGATGTGGAGACGGAATCCAAAACGGATCTCTTCGGTGGTCAGTTGAAACCGTATGTCACGGTGGACGAGGCAATTGGAAACTTGCCCCCGGCAACACCTCCCTCCAAAGTTGCGTTACGTGTCGCGGGAACGATTAAGGAAAGGATTGAAAAGCATGGGTATTAAGAATCATGAGGCGACGGCACATGCGCCATCAACAGTCGCAAAGATACAGAAGGTCGGTATTGGGGAGAAACTTGCGGACAAGGAGAAGGTTTACGGGTGTGCGTATCGGCGTCTTGATCCCAATCGTCCGTCACCAACGGTGACGCGGAGCGGCTATCGAGACTTCATACATCCGTACCTTGACCGTATGTTAACAGTTCGGGAACTTGCCTGTTTGCAGACTTTTCCCATCGATTGGGAGTTTGTCGGGGTACGGCTAGATTCCTACAGTTATGCGCGTAATGTGGCAATGACGCAGTTCGGCCAGGTCGGGAATGCCGTGCCGCCTGTACTTGCTGCGGCAGTGGCAAAAGCAATCAAAGAGCAATTCTTCAAAGAGGACGAGTGATGTCTAAATCAATGCCATATGTTTCAACACCGCAGGATCTTGTCACGACAAGCGAGGCACGAAGAGACGGTTTCCTTGCGATTGTGCTCCGCCGTGATATGGAATCCACGCCTTACGTCAACCAAGCCAAGGCGTTGTGGGCGAAACTTAAAGCAACGACAAAATGCGCAGAGGATATTTTAAAATTGGAAGATTTGTGGCCTGCGTTCCTTCTAGCTGCAGGCTATTCCGTAAAGGCGCAAGGGAATATGGCCGATACCGACAAGGTGAGATTACTCGAAGAGTTTGTTAAACGGGTACTGGGACCTCTAGGCGGAAAGTATGTGGATGAGATTGTTTATCGTTATCTTCTGTCACTTGGTGAACAGCTTGGTGGCAGAATGCGGAATGCGATTGGCAATATGGCAAGAGAGAAGTTGTCTCAGAAAATCATTGCCCAATTGCGCCTTAACAGTTTTCCTTTCGCCGTACACCTCGCAGGGAGGAAGTGGATAGACGGGACAAAATGCTCTGTTGCGGATGAGCGGGATACAAAGGCAATACGATGGAACAACGGCGACTACCAGCGTATGCTTGTCCACAATGCGAACATTCCTGGAGTGTCAAAGAACGTTGATATCGTAGTATTCAACAAGGCTACGGAGAATGTGGACGCGAGGTCTCTTGCCCCTATCCTTCTCGACCAGAAAAACTACGTTGTTATGGGGGAACTGAAGGGAGGTATCGATCCTGCCGGTGCTGACGAACATTGGAAGACCGCAAGGGCGGCACTTGACCGCATTCGCGCAACATTTAAAAAGGTCTATATCGCATTCATCGGTGCGGCAATTGAAAAGGCGATGGCTGAGGAAATCTACACGCAGCTTCAGAGTGGACTTTTGGATTATGCCGCCAATCTTACGAATGATAACCAGTTGTTTGCTTTCTGCGATTGGCTTGTGAACCAATAAGCGTTTGGATCGGGAGTCGGGGTGTTACAGTCATGGTAAATGCGCCCCACTCTCTGCGTGAAGTAAAGGCATCGTCATGGTGCGGTGGTCGTACCGAAGAGGCGCATCTGCGTTTTTCGCTACCAGTTCAGTTCTCGTTTGAAACAGAAAACAACAACTTCGCTGCGCGAAGTAGTGACGAATGACGAGAGCTAGAATTAAGCCGAATTAAGAGGGCTTCGCTCTAAGTGAGCCTTGGGCGCGTCTGCGTAATTCACCGTCGTCTTTTGAAAATGAAAACAACAGAAACAACTTAAAAAAACAACTTGTCTTTAG
>JAFYDR010000222.1 GCA_017544725.1 Kiritimatiellia bacterium | reverse complement strand
GAAGCGGCTCACCTTCGGCATTTCGAAAACGCCGTAGGACTCCGGATTGATCAAAAGGATTGCGGGCAATTCGATTTCCCCCAGTTGGTCAAACCGATCTAGAACCCGCAATTCACACCCCGCTTTCGACACTGCGGTTTCAAAGAGACGCTTGTCGCGCTTGTGGCAACAGACCGTTCTCTTCGACGCGCCCCCTGCAAGCCAGTCGATCGAGAGACATACGAAAGTCACATTCGACGGCTTCGACATTGCGTCGCGGGAAACGAAGCCCTCATGTCCGACCGCAACAATCCGCCCCTTGCCGAAAGACGAAGCTGCCGCCACGGGAACGGCGGCACCGTTCACGCGTCCAGACACCAGCGGGAACGCCGGTTTTCCAGCGACCAAAATTGTTCCTGGAACACCGCCATTCACAATCTCCAACCCGCCGGCTTTCTGCTCGACATCCCTCCGAAATGCCTCATCCACCTGCGCCGAAACCAACGCGGCGCACAAAACACAGACCAACTGAAAACAAAAACGCTTCATCGTATCCTCCCTTGCCATGCGCAAACAATAGCAAATTCTCCCCGCAATAGCGAATGAAAAGTGAAGAATGACGAGTGACGGGGCGCATCTGCGCAATTCGCCCATCTTATGCGCACGAAAAGATTTTGGAGACAACTGGAACAACCTGAATACAACACTTGGAAGAGGTGTGCGGACCAACCGGTCCATGACAAAAGTGCCCAATCCCGTTCGATTGCATTCGATAGCTACCGATGACATATCGAGGTGGATTGGCGAGACTGCCAGGACTAGCGAGACTGGCGGCTAAACCTCTTCCCGATTGTCCCCATTATCCCCACCGTCTCCATTGTCCCCACTTTTCAGCTGGGCGGCTTCGCCGCCCTCGTAGCGAAGTTACAAGATATAAAATGCGCTTGACGGTGTAGGGGGTGTTTGGTAAATTGGAATTGTTTTTCATGGCTTGTCTGATGGTTCTGCCGAGTGTTAGGTCGTTGCGAATGAACGTTTGACAGGTCGTTTTGTTTTTCAGTGTAAGTTGGCAAGGAGTTTGTATGCGTTCTCTTCTTCCCGTTTTTTTGTTCTCTGCGTCCCTCTGCGCGTTCGCTGCGCCGCTCCATCCGTTGGCAGAACGCCCGGAGGCGAATCCATCCGCCATGTTGCCGAAATACGAGTATCGGCTTTCCCGTGTTGTGCCCGTCTTTGGTCGTCAGGGCGTCTGTACCGACGGCGAATCGTTCTGGGTCAGCGGCAGCAAGTCGTTGGTGAAGTACGACAAGGATTGGAAAGAGGTTGCGCGCAACACCTCGCCTTTCGAGGGATACAAGATTCCTGCCAACCACATCGGCGACATCGATGTTTTCAACGGCGAACTGTTCATCGGTGCGGAAAACTTTCTCGACGGCGTGGGCAAGGATATCCAGATTGCCGTACACGACGCAAACACGCTGAAGTTGAAACGGACTTTCTCGTTCTCTCCCGAAAGCGGACAGGAGGAGTGCTCGGGTATTACGGTCAATCCAGATGAACGTACGGTCTGGATGTGTTCATGGGTCGGGGAGGAAAGCGGACGCTACCTCTACGAGTACGATCTTGACAGCGGGAAGTTTCTCCGCAAGGTTCACCTGCAATGCCCTCCCCAATGGGTGCAGGGACTCGTTTACAACCAAGGCGCGTATTACCTGACGGCGGACGACGGTACGGCGGACGAACGCGAGCCGGACCACATCTACCGCGTTGAAATCCAGCCCAGCGCATCCCACGCCACTGTCGTGCTGGAACGGACGTTGGATGACGTGACCTTCCAAGGGGAAATCGAGGGGATTTCGGTCAACCCCAAGACGAACCAGTTGCTGGTGCATTACAATCGCGGTTCGCGGATTGTGCTGGGAATGGTTAAGGGATTCTATCCCGGGTACACCCGCGAAATCTCCGAAGTCTTCATCTACAACCGTCAGCCTAGGAAAAAACAACACTAAGGAAACTGGACGGCAACCACGGAGAAAGAAAGGGAATCCATGCGATACGCGATCGTTTCCGACCTCCACGCCAATTTGGCAGCTTGGCAAAGCGTGTTGCACGATCTGGCGGAGAATCGCGCCGACCAGATAATCTGCCTCGGCGACATTGTCGGATACGGTCCGGATCCAGTTGAAGTGCTGGAATCCGTGTACCAGCACGTCCCCATTTGTATTCTTGGAAACCACGATGCCGCCGTGGCGGGGGTTCGTACAGCCGACGATTTCACACCCCGTGCGCAGGAAGCGGTTCGCCTACACCGTAAGATGCTCTCCTCTCGCGCTTTCACCTGGCTGAAAAAACTCCCGTACACCTGTAAAGGGAAAAACTTTCGTTGCGTACATGGCGACTTCTCCCTGCCGGAGGATTTCAGGTACATCCTGGAACCGAAGGATGCCGTCCCTTCGTGGCAGGCGACATCGGAACAACTTCTCTTCACCGGCCATACGCACGAACCGGCAATCTTCGTAATCGGCAATAGCGGCACACCGCATCGCCTTGATCCGTGCGATTTCGAGTTGGAGGAGGGAAAACGGTACATCGTCAATCCCGGAAGTGTCGGTTTCCCGCGCGCGGGTGAATGCCGTTCCAGTTACTGCCTTTTCGATTCGCAAACGCACACGGTTCAGTTCCGTTCCCTGCCGTTCGACATCGTCGGATACCAAGCGAAACTCAAGTCGCTGGGAATCACAGACGACCCGTGGGTGGAAGAGGAGGCACGCAAGCATCAAGTCAAGAATGTCCGCGAACATGTTTCCTTCGCCAAACCGCTTCGCCCGCGCGTCGTCTCAGAGGAAATCGTCTCTCCCGACAAAGTACCTGCGTCACGTGGCGCAACGCCCGTGTTCCGGAGGCAACCTGTGAACCTGCCACCTTTCCTGACGCGCTGGTGGTTCCTTCTTGCGGTCGCCATCCTGATCCTCGCGACTGGAACCGTCTTGCTGATCGACGCATTCCAGTACGGTAAGTCAACTGTCGCGCCGCAACTCGCGATTCAGGTTCCCGATTACGAACTCTCCGTCGTCTCACCCTATCCGCTTCAACCACCTGACAAGAACTGGTTGCCTCCCTGGCCGGCGGGATTGGATGACAGCGGAATGCTGACGGGCTGGCGATACGAGTTGGAGGACAAAATCCAGCAGCAATTCGGCACAGGATTGCTGAATCACCGCATCACGCTTGTGCCCCGTCACCAAAAACCGTTGCGCGTATCCCTTCTCTCCCCGATTTTTGATCTCTCCGCCACGCAGGTGGCATCCGTCCGACTGAACGGACGGGCACGGAAACGAGAAGGATTTCAAGGTAGCGTGCAGTACAGTCTGGTGACCTACTCGACGGACAAAGACGGTAACCGCATCCAACAAAAGATTGAACCTTTCGAGTTACGCGAATCCCGCAAGCGTGGCGAGAGCGACATACTCACGGTCAGCCGCAAAATCCCGCTCGCTAAAACGGTCACCCATATCCGGTTCCGCATCGACGGATCATTCGCCGGTTCGATCGAACTCGAACCGCCAGAACTCCGCATGGAAACCCAACGTTCCCGCTAGGCTGCAAAGCCGGGTAAGCTGGGTGAGCGTGTTAAGCTGGTTAGGCGTGTTAGGCATGTTCAGTTGGGCAACGGGGACGTTGCCCCTCCCATTCGTGGGTAAATGCCCCTATGGGGCTAAGTGCCGCTAGACGTCTAAGTGTCCCTGCGGGACTAAGGGGCGACGCCCCACTTAGAGCCGAAGGCTCACTTAGGGCGAAGCTCACTTACTTCCATCTCTCGTCACTCGTCATTCGTCGGAGGCGGCTTCGCCGCTCAATGTGTGAAACTCAAAGGGTTTTTGAAATTGGCCTTCCTTTCGCCATTTGGGTGAACCGCCCGTCCTCAACGGAACTTGCGATCAAGTTCGCGGAAGGATGTGAAAATCATGGTGGGACGGCCACGCGGCGAGGTGTAGGGCATTGATGTTGCCGCCAGCTGATCCACGAGCTTCTGTGCGTCTTCCGGTCGCAGTTTCATGGCGAGTCGGACTGCGGTATGGGAGATGGATCGAGCAACTAGCTCCTCTTTCCATTTCTCCGCCCCGCGACGGTTTCCAGCCTGCTCGAAATCTTGCGCGATGTCCGCCAGCAACTCGCGGCAAGGCGTTCTCTCCAGTTCCAAAAGATTTGGAACCGCTTCGACTTTGAAATGGTCGTTCCCGAACTCTTCAATCTCGAATCCGATTCCCCGTAGTGCGTCCAGATGTTTGCGCAACCGTGCGGCATCGGCAGGAGGGAACTGGATTGCCTCCGGAATGAGCAACTTCTGCGAAAGCTGCCGCCCGCTTTTCATCTGTTCCAACAGTTGTTCGTACAGCACGCGTTCTCGCGCCGCCTGGGGATCGACCGTCACGATTCCGGAATCCGTCTCCAGCAGCACGAAACGGTCGGCGACCTGCCCCACGAACCGCGACCACTTCCACGGTGCACCATCTGGGGCGGGGGAGGCAAAGAGGGGGATTCCCGATCCGCTCGGTGCTTCAGGTATCTCAGTCGCGGGAGTCAGCGTCGCAAATGGATCGGGTTTCGGATAAACGAACGGACGTGGCGCGAGCGGATTGGGTTGTACACACGGCGATGGGACTATCGGAGCTTGCGGTGTCGCGATACGCGGTGCCAGCGGGTTCGTTCGGTCGCCCGCATGTTGCGAGGGACGAGGCGGCGACGGATCGACGGTTCGCGGAGGCGTGACCGCAGGGGTAACGGGAACGGAGGAAAGAACTGGACTCGCATCCTCCCGCTGCGAATGTTGCGATGTCGAGGGCGTGTACGGCACCGTGTTCTGCGGTTGCGATGCCAGGGGCGGCACCTCTTCGGGATAGGAACGCTGTACAACGCCAATCGCCTCGCGAATCGCGCAGATGATCGCCTCGCGAACATCGCCAGGGTGAACAAACCGCACCTCGCGTTTGGTCGGATGGACGTTGACATCCACCTCTTCCGGCGGCATCTCGATAAAGAGAAGGAGGATAGGTTTACGGTTCGCCTCCATCTTCGGATAGGCCTCGCGCAACGCATAGGCGATGACGGGTGCGGTTGCGGGGCGCCGGTTGATGAAGATGTACTGTTCGCTGCGGTCGTTTCGCGCCTGCGACGGCAAAGCTGCAAAACCGGACAACTGAATCCGACCCGCCGTGTACCGGATGGGTTTGAGGTCTGCGACGAAGTCACGCCCGAACAGACCTGCGGCACGTTCGACCAACTTCGCACCTCCGGGCAAGTTGTACAGTTCGCGCCCATCTACAGTCAGCGTCATACCGATCTCCGGATGCGCCAGAGAATGAAGCGTGAACACCGATTTGATGTGGGCCTGTTCGGTCTGGTATGCGCGCAGGAACTTTCGGCGCACCGGCACGTTGAAAAAGAGGTCTCGCACTTCGATGGTGGTTCCCGGTGCGGTTCCGATCTCGCGTACGTCCTGCAAAGTTCCCCCAACGATGACCAACTGCGTTCCCGCCTCGTCCTCCTCTCGACGCGTCTTGATCGTCATGCGGGAGACGGAAGCGATGGACGGAATTGCCTCGCCACGGAACCCCAAGGTGGTGATCTGCTCGATATCGCCCACGTCGCGAATCTTGCTGGTCGCCTGTCGCTCAATGCAGAGCAGAGAATCGTCACGCGACATTCCGCAACCGTTGTCGCGGATTTCGATTAACTTACGGCCACCGGCTGTGATGTTGATGTCAATCCGTGTGGCACTGGCGTCGATTGCGTTTTCGACCAGTTCCTTGACGACAGACGCGGGACGTTCCACCACCTCCCCTGCGGCGATTTTGTTCGCCACTTGCAGAGGAAGCAACCGGATCTGCCTGTCTTTACGCAACGCTGTGCCAGATTCTGCCAAAAACACCTCTCCTTATTCGAACCAAGAAAAATCAACCTTCAACCGCCGAGAATTCTCATGAAGCGCGGAACCGACGATCATCACTTTCTGATCTTCCCGACGCAAGTCCAGCCGTTCCCCCGTCCATGCCGTCACACCTTTCGGCATGGCGCGCGCATACACATGCGAGATGGTCTCCGCGAACCGCTCCTCCCCACGCCAGAATGGCAACACCCCCAATCGCGCAAGGAGGGCGCCAGTCTCGGAAGCCGAAGGAATCGGATCGCCGCACACAGGGAACGGGACAAACTCTTTCCCAAAGAAATCAGATACGGAATCCTCTTCGGACGAATTCTCGGCGGACACGCTATCTGCCACCGCAGGAGGCGCATCGGTTACCAAATCGGAAAGCGGAATTCCGCGCAATTCCAAAAGTCGAACCGGTTGCTGTGAAACGGCCTCGCCCAGCAGGTAGTACACGGCGGCGAGATGCTTGCAGGGATTCGCGTAATCGGGACACGAACAATGGCTCCAGACATCATTCTTCAACGACGGAAACAGCGGTGCCTTGAACGAGTCGAACAGTTCCTCAATCTCAAAAGGAAGCTCGTTTACGAGAAGACGGGCAATCAGCATCGGTTGTTCGCGCAACGCCTGAACGATGGCTTCCCGCGTCTTCCCCTCCGGCAGACGGAATCGGATGTAACCGTGGTACGGCACACCTTCGGTTCCCTGTACAGTCGCCTGTACCAGTCCGGGTTCGATCTGCAGGTCGCTGACCTGACCGGAAACCGCATAATTTCGTCCGCGCCCCAAACGCGCCCCGATTCGAAAACTTTCGAGCGTGTCCGTCCAGCGACGGCTCCACCAGACACGACGTCCCTGCTTCGACGCGCGATGCACGCCGACTCGCCCGAACTGCGCCCGGATTCCCCCCTTCACAGTCAAGGGAATCCGTATTTCGTATTTCCGTTTCCTCTTACCCATTCCGTTACCTGTTGCCTCTAGTATATACCATTTTCTCCATCACGGAAACACCGAAACGAGACAGAATGAGAAAGAGGACACAGAATGCCGTAGCCGCCAGTGACGAATGAAGAGTGGAGAGAAGACAACAGGGAGTAGGCAATAGCAGTTGCCGTCACCGGAAAGAACGCGCTTTTGCGCATCCGCCGTGCCACGTTTTTTTCAATCCACCAGCTTAACACGCTGAACACGCCTACTTGGGGCTTGTCGAAAGTTAAACCTGCTTGTCTGTCCCTCGCAAAGTCCACAAAGTAATTCTAACAGCAGAACTTCGCGTACGAGGCGAAGTTGGGGTGAGATAGATTCGTGGTGTAAAGTGGTTGCCCGAAGACGGCTCTCAGTATGCACCCCGGCATCACGCCGGAATCGAGTGCGGATAGAAACGAGGTGACAAGGCATCGGAGGAAGCGGTTTTTCGCCCTAGACGAAAACTCCCTATTGACAAAGCCTCTCATAGAAATTCGGGTGACACCGAAAACATCGGGGCGTTTTTACGGGGACGGTGAACGAACAGGCGCGTCACCCCAAATTGACCATCAACAATCGGCAATCCCACCCAAATGACATATTTTTCATATTTCTCGCTTGACTTTTCCGAACGTTTGTAATAAGCTGAATGAATAGTTGAGGCAATTGCAAAACCTCTCTTTGCTTTCGCTACTGGGAGATTCGGAGTTTAGGAGATTGGGAGAAAACTTCAAAAAAGCCTCCGAAACTCCAAGTCTCCCAGCCTCCAAGCAGCGAAAGCAATCCATGCTGGTTTGCCACTTGAATGGTTTTACAACTGGCTCAATTCATTTGTGGTTGAAAGGGCGCCGTGAAATATCTGACACTTCTTCTATCCGTATTATTGAGCGTTTCTTCCGGCTTTTCGGAAGAGACCGTTGCCCTTGCGCCGTTGCTTGTCGAAGCCGAACAGTCCCTTTCGGAAGGGAAATGGTTGGCGGCCGCGAAAGCCTATGACGAGGCTGCAAAAAAGGAGACGGGGAAGGGGCGGTGGATTGCCCTTGTCAGGGGGGCGTTCGCAAGGTTTCGCCTCGGGGAAACCAAGTGTGCGCTGGAGACGGCCAATTTCGTGATTCGCGAGGCGCGGGGTACTGTCCATGACTCCGCCGTCGGCGAGGCTTTTTTCCTCAAACAGCAAATCCTGTTCAGGGAAAAGGCGAAGCCGTCCGTTCGCAGTTCGCTTCTGAAAACGGCCGTCGCGCGTCTCGGCTGGACGACGGAGGTTTTCCGCCTCTATGAGACAGAGGCGAATCTCTTATTGCGGGAAGGCAATGCAGATGCCGCATGGCGTCTTTACTCGGAGGAACGGATGAAACCGTCGGAGGCTGGCAGGAACATATATGGGGTATTGCGAGCCCTATACTCGAGAGACCGACCGGTAACCGCCGATTCCGTCATTTCCCCGCTAAAAAAGCTCCATGAGATCGGCAGTCCGTATCTGGATACGCTCCTTGCACTCGCCAGAAAACGCATGGGGGAAACCGAAAAAAAGGCTCTTCTTCGGAAAGTCGCCGAATGGGAACGTGAAGCGGGAAGGAAAGCCAGGGCGACCGCACTCTATCACGAGTGCGCCGATGACGGAGGAAAACGAACGGCAGGCAATCCGGAAAGCCGGGTTTCCGCAAAATCCCCAAACGGGAAAGGGGCGGCGGAGAAAAAGTTGTGGAGCCGCGCAAACTCACTCATCCAGGCAAGAAAATATGGAGAGGCGAGAAAATGTTTGAAGGGGGTGAGTTCTACAGAGAACAAGGCAAGAAGGGACTCCTCGTTGCTCCTGATCGGTGATTGTTACCGGAAGGAGGGGCGTCCGAATGACGCGCTAACCGTCTGGAAATCCCTTAAGGGAATAACGGAATCAGTTTCCGTACTTTATGAGGCAGATCTCCGGGCTGGCGATCTTCTGATGACCGACCTCTATGATTTCGATTCGGCCCGTAAGTCTTTTGCGGAGGCGAAATCCCGTGCCGTTCAGTCGAAAGTCCTCCCGACAGATCCGGCCGATGAAGGCGTTGCGCTCTGCGATGCGCTTGCGGGACGTTACACGGAAGCGATCGGGTATTTCCAAAGTCGGCGAGATGCTGCGGAAAAACGCTTGACGGCAGACCTCCTCAAGTGGGAGGCCCTGCTGGAAGTTTGCACGAATCTTGCGGTCCGTTCCCATGACAGGGTGTCATGGGAGCGCGATTCTGCCGTGAGTGAACTGATGTTCGCTGCGGGACGGTTCAAGGCCGCCGAAACCGCAGCCGTGAACTGTCTCGCCGCACGGCAGGCGCCGGAGGATGTGTGCGCCCGCCTGACCATGCAGCAAGCCCGTTGCCTGGCGAAAATGGGTTCATTTGAAAAAGCTCTCTCTCTCTACGGCACTTTTTTGAAACGCTACCGGACATCGTCGTGCGCACCTGACGCTTTGTTGCGCGCGGGCGTCCTTTGCGTGGGCGCGATGGGATTGCCCGATCGCGGGTGTGTTTACTTCAAAGCTGTAGAAGACGGATGGCGGTTAACCGCGCAAGCGGAACAGGCGCTTTTCTACAGATTGACGGTGAATCTTTGGACGGGAAACTTAAAAGCGGCGTCTGAACTCCGAGAAGTTTTCATGAAAAGGTATCCCCGTTCCAACCATCTTGGGATCGTTCGGGATGAGTACGGAAGCTTGCTCACAAAGAAATACAGGAAATCAAGAAAAGAAAGGAAATAATCAAATGACGAATCGTTGTGCCAAGACCGCTGTTCTTTTCTGCCTGCTTCCCTTTTTCATCGTCGCGGAGACCGTCGTACTGGAACCGGGGCAGGATAAGCGAAAGGCCGTCCCGATCCCGCAGGAGAAAAGAACGGTCGATCTTTACCTTACCGCAGAGTTCCCCTGGTCTATTCGCGATTCATGGATTGAACAAAAAGACGACCTCTCCCTTTGGATGCGCAAAAACAAAACCTATTACAAGCTTTCCAATGCCTATGCCCCCAATTCTTTCGTTGTGATCAAGGGTGAACTCCAAAAGCCGGGGCGGGGGAACGGTGTGCCGCCCGTCGCCCGGCTTTCCGTCCCGGCGATTGACCTTTCGTGGGATTTTGATTGTGGAATCGCGTCTCGGGAAAACCTGGAGCATCAGACGCCGGCCGCGCTTTTGGTGACGACGGACGCGACGCAGCACCGCAATCTGCTTGTCACGTTGAGGGAGAAGAGCAACGCCGCTCTGATCGTGCAGCTTTTCTGGACGGACACGCGGTCCGTCCGCGTTTACCGGGACAATATCCCCATCTGGAGCGGATCCTATCAGACTATTGACGGGGAGACTGCGTTCCGCGTCGAACCGGTCGCAGTCTCCGAATCCGAAATCACGTTCACGGCGAAAACCCTTCCCGACGATTACGGCCACACCATGGCGATCGATCTCGTCAAGGCGTTCACCTACGATCTTATCGTGGACGGGGTCAAGTTCAACCATACGCTGAACAGCAGCCACGACGGTATAGAAATCCGAAGAAATTACAGTCAGGGCTTTTCGATTCCAAACGGGGAATGGACCGCCGCGGACGGTGCTCTCGCGCCGGTCTGCTACAGGATGAGCCAGGACATCACCGTCAAGGCGAGATTCCGGACAAACTCCGCCTTCCTGTCGAGCGCGAGTATCAGCGCGGAGGGGATAGAGTCGGACGAGGGCTGGACATTCGGGACTTTCAACGGGCGGACCGTCACCTTCAGCGGAGGCGTTTCCCCGGAACTGGAATTCACCATGCAGGGAGCGGCTCCTTCCGCCGTCGGTATTTTTGAAAAGCCGAGGATTGCCTGGCTGATTCAGGACATCAACGGGAATGGAGATGCCGTTCTTGAGGCCGCGCGGACGGGCCCCCACAAGACATACGCCATCTTGGACACGCCTGTGGCGCCCTGGACGGGGGAAACCGCAGGCAGCAACCAGAACCCCCTGGACGAACGCGCTGGAATTGGCGTGCTCGTGGGCGAGGGGGAAGACGGCGGAAATCGATGTCGCCTCGCGGGTGACCCACGCCATCAACGAAAACAGTCCATTTGTATATGACATTGAAGGGGGGGGGCATCACTATATCTCAAATTATGTTGTGCAGCTTTCCACCTGCATCGGCATATTGACACAGCCGACAAGAGATATCCCCAAGGTCAATTGCACGGACTGCTCCAATTTCGTCGTGTCGTTTTCCAACCTCTTGGGATGCCGGCTCTGGTCGTCCTACATGGGAGTTTCCTTCCGTATCCGACCGGTGATCCCGATAGGTTTTTCGACCCGTCAAATGTCGCTATGGCGATTCCGCTTCCATCGCGTTGCCTGGACAGGGGACTGCGGGGATGACGATTTGGTTTTCGACGCCTGCCTGCGGTACAACGGCGCCGCGACCCCCGCGGATTCATTTCGGGCGGAACTTCCCGTCGGTGTCTTGTTCAGCGACGGCGACGAAGGCAGCCCCTTCGTTTATCGGGAACGGCTTTGTAGTCCGGGTGCGGATGGATACGAAAGGTGTCGCCCGATACCGGAATTAAAGGTAAGGAGGAATGTGGAATGAGACGGATTTTTTGCTTGTGTGTTGTTATGGTTGCATGCCGTTCGGCGGCCTTGGATTGGGAAACCGACCCCGAAGGACCGCTTTTCAAAATGACGGCCAAGGAATACCGGTTTGACGAGTGGAAGGGGAAGACCGCCGAGCCTTACCCCTGTCCCTTGCGGGAATGGTCGCTTCCGCCCCTGGACTTTCCTTTTCCCACGAACGGCGTAGTCGGCAACGTGTATATTCAGAGAATGGGCCGAACATTGGAAATTTACGGCAAGGATCATAAGCATCTGGTGTATGTTAACTGGTCAGTTCTCCCAACTGTCCTGGACGCGCAGAAAGCGATTATCGAAAACTTCGCAGATTGCAGTATTCCGGTGATAGACTTCGTTTATGAAAACGGGATCGGTGACAAATGTTTCTGGCGCACCTATCCGGACACAACAAAATGGACCCCTGACGGATGGGTCGAGGATACAACGCAGAGAGGTAAAGCCGAAAGTTTTACTTTCTGCCGGAACAATGTGATGATCCGTTTGATGGGAATCCGCGCCCCGTTTTCGGGCGAGGCCATCGCGAGGCAGATTGACGCGGACATCCTGAAACGCAGCCGCGAGGCGGTCGCGCCGCTTGAATCCCGCAAGACGGAACCGGCACGTCCTGACGCCTCCCAAGGTTCGGGTACAAAACCGCATAGCGGGACGGACAAGGCATCCAAGCCACAACAAAAGCAGGATAAGCTGGAAGGCAAAGAAACTGAGAAGCGGGGATGACGATTTGGTTTTCGACGCCTGCCTGCGGTACAACGGCGCCGCGACCCCCGCGGATTCATTTCGGGCGGAACTTCCCGT
>JAFYDR010000221.1 GCA_017544725.1 Kiritimatiellia bacterium | reverse complement strand
TCTTTTGACGATGGATTCTTGTTTTAAGGAGTCAGAGTATGGCATGGTTTGAAAAAGCGTCGGAGGCGCCGTTGCGCATACCGACAGAAGCGTTGTGGACGGTTTGCCCGCATTGCAAGGCCTACATCACGAAAGCGGAATGGAAGGCTACGCAGAAGGTTTGCCCGAGATGTAACTATCACGGGCGTATGACCGCGCAGGAGCGTATCGCGTTGCTTGCGGATGCGGGGACATTCCAGGAGATCAACGAGACTGTCACGGCGAGTGACCCGTTGCGTTTCGAGGACGCGAGCGGGAAGTATGTCGATAAGGTCGTGAAGGCGAAAGCCAAGACGAAGGAGTCGGAGTCCGTCACAACGGGACGCGCGGAAATAGAGAAGCATCCCGTGGTTTTGGCCGTGATGGATTTCGCTTTCTTGGGCGGCAGCTTGGGGAGTGGTTGTGGTGAACGTATCGCGCGTGCTGCGGAGACGGCTGTGAAAGAACGTCGTCCGTTCATCATCGTCTCTTGCTCTGGCGGGGCGCGGATGCATGAGGGCATTATCTCCCTGATGCAGATGGCGAAGACCAGTGCGGCGATCGCGCGTGTCAAGGCAGCCGGTATTCCGTACCTTTCCGTGTTGACCGATCCGACGACTGGCGGTGTATCCGCTAGCTATGCGATGCTGGGTGACCTGAACATTGCCGAACCGAAAATTATGATCGGGTTCGCCGGACGTCGCGTGATCGAAAACACGATCAAGCAGAAACTGCCGGACGATTTCCAAACTTCCGAATTCACATTGCAGCATGGTTTTGTCGATGCAATCGTGGAGCGGAAAAACCTGAAGGCGTTTCTCGCCAAGACACTTGATTACGCGGGGTTCTGAGACTATGGCTACGAAGAAAACTAGTTCGAAGGCAACGGCGTGGGAGTCTGTGCAGTTGGCACGGAATCCGGGGCGCCCGAATATCTACGAGTACATCGAGAACGTCTGTTCCGACTTCACCGAGTTGCATGGTGACCGTCTGTTCGGGGATGACCGCGGAATGATCGGTGGTTTTGCGACGATCGGTGGCAAGAAGGTGATGCTGATCGGTCATCACAAGGGAAAGAGCGTCGAAGAAAACGTCGAGGCGAATTTCGGCATGGCCTCTCCTGAAGGGTACCGTAAGGCGAAACGGTTGATGACGCTCGCTGAGAAATTCCATCTCCCTGTCGTCTCGTTCGTTGATACGCCTGGTGCCTATCCCGGAGCAGAGGCGGAAGCGCGCGGACAGGCGGAAGCGATTGCGCACAACTTGGAATTCATGTCCACGCTGAAGACACCGATTGTCGTGGTGGTCGTGGGCGAAGGCGGCAGTGGCGGCGCGATCGGTATCGCCGTGGGCGATCAGATTCTGATGCTGGAGAACGCGGTCTATTCCGTCGTTTCCCCAGAAGGATGCGCGTCTATCCTTTGGCGTGACGGGAAGAAAGCGCCGGATGCCGCCGCGGCTCTGAAGATTACATCTGACTCGTTGCTGAAGCTGGGGGTTGTCGATGGCGTGATTCCGGAACCCGCTGGCGGTGCACACAAGAACATCAAAGCTACTGCTCTCGCTGTGAAGAAGGCGATTGTGGCGGCATTGGACGAGCTTGCGAAAGTCAAGTTGGATGATCTCGTCGAGCGGCGTTACGCGAAATTCCGTGCGATGGGCAATTACTTCGATTGATCGCTATGCGGCAAGTTCCGTCCCATCTGATCAACGAACTCGAATCCGCACTCGGATACGAGTTCGTTGATTCTTCGTTTTTGCAGGTCGCCTTGACGACTCCATCCTACAAATCCGACAGACCGCGAGAGAGAAACTTACAGGATAACCAACGGCTGGAGTTTTTGGGCGATGCCGTTTTCGGTCTGCTTGCGACGGAGCAGCTCTTCGACAACCATCGCAAAGATGACGAAGGCAGCTTGACTGCGCGGCGTACGCATTTGGTGAGCGGTGTTGCACTTGCCCGTCTGGCGCACAAGATTCATTTGGGTGATTATCTCATTCTCGGAAACGGGGAAGAGAAGGCTGGGGGACGAACAAGAGACAAAATCCTCGCGGATGCCATGGAGGCTGTTTTCGGTGCCGCTTGGTGCGATGGCGGACTGGAAGCCGTTCGACGCATCTACCGTCATCTCCATGTGGGCGAAGAAAGCACGTCGATGAATGAAGTACTGCTGGAGAACCCGAAAGGGGAGTTGCAGAAGTTTTGTCAGCGTCGCCATTGGGCGAATCCGGTTTACGAAATACTCGACTCCAGCGGACCGTCTCATGCCCCGACCTTTACTGTGCGTGTCCAGATCCAATCGGGAAAGTTTGCCGAGGGAACGGGAGGAAGTAAACATTTGGCGGAGTCTTTCGCCGCACAGAACTTGGTGCGCGAACTGATTTCGGAAGGTGTACTTTCTCTTGGCGGAGAACGCCGAGGATGAAAACGAGTACGTTGGCATTCGAGACGACGCATTGGGACGAGGTGCCTGAAATCGTTTTGGCGGGGGTCGATGAGGCTGGACGCGGATGTTTGGCTGGCCCTGTCTATGCCGGTGCGGTGTCGATGCCCCGTGCCGTTGCTGAACGCTTTTACGAGGGCGATCTGGTGGGGTTGACCGACTCGAAACAGTTGTCGGAATCCCAGCGTGATGAATATTTTCAGAAGATTAGCGAACATCCTGAAATTGCTTTCGCTACCGGTGTCTGTACGGCGGCGGAAATCGATCATCTCAACATTCTTGCTGCCACGCATCTGGCGATGCGCAGGGCGTTAGAGGCCTTGCCTGTACAGGTTGGCTTTGCGTTGGTTGACGGATTGCCGGTTCAGGGATTGCCTGTACCGTCTCAGGCGATTGTCAAAGGCGATTCCAAAAGTTTTCTGATTGCGGCAGCCAGTGTTGTCGCCAAGGTTTCTCGTGATCGGTACATGACAGAGTTGGCGAAACGCTATCCGCAATACGGATTCGAAATTCACAAAGGGTACGGGACGAAATTGCACATGGAAGCTCTCTTCCGCTACGGTGCTACACCCGAACACCGCCATACCTTTCGTCCAGTCCGGGATGTCGAAGAGAGCTTGCCCGGTTTGTTCTCGTGTTAAGCTGGTTAAGCGTATTAAGCTGTGAGGGTAAGAAGCGGGGACAATTGGGACGATGGGGACGGGTATTTAGTCGCCAGTCTCGCCAGTCAAAAACGGCATGTCGCATGTCGTTTGTCGCGTGTCATCGGTAGCTATCGATTGCTAGCGAATGCAATCGAACGGGTGGGTCACGTGTGCCGTAAACAAATGCAGATGAAGCCGCGTAGCAGCGGCACAATCCACCCCAACTCCCCAACCACCTAACCAGTCAACTACCGTGTTACATGGTGGGAAGCTGGAAGGTGCAAGTCTGACCGTTGTTCTCGGCAACGTGAATATCCCAGTCTGCGGGACGTTCTTGAGCGGGTACGGGTTTCGGATAATAGAAATCGATCTGTTTTAACGTGACAGTGGCTTGGCGTGGTGTGAGACGGAAGAAACTGTATCCGATGTCTCCCCAGTGGCTGGTCGAGGGCAAGCCTAGCGTACGGAGGACGCGTTGGTATTTCCATCCCTGTTGAATCCAGAGACGTTCCCACTGGTGGTTATGCCCGTGGATGTATCCTGCGGCCATTGGTGAGTCGAAGAGGAGTTTCTCGATTTTGAGTTCCTGAATCGGGTGGTGTGCGCCGACGAAAACAGGTTTCCGATATGTGTGCAGAGTCTCGGTAAGCCAGGCTCGCTGCTCTTCGTTCAATGTGCCAGGCGTGATCCACTTGTTTTTCTCGCCCTGCTGCAGGGAGTCCAGAAGGATTAGGTCTGCATGGGGTGTCTCGACTATGGAGACAATTCTACCGGGCACTTTGGTGGTCTTTGCGTAGTCTGGGAATACTTCGAGAAACTCTTCGCGTCGGTCATGATTCCCCATTCCGATGGTAAGCTTAATACCCGCATCGGTTAGAGGTTTGACCAGCTGTGCGGCATGC
>JAFYDR010000220.1 GCA_017544725.1 Kiritimatiellia bacterium | reverse complement strand
GTACGCTGACGGCGAAGGCACAGACCATTGCTCGCTCCACGCCAACGCGGCCGCTCTTGCGTTCGGCTTGGTGCCGGCTGTCGTTCGCCCTGGAGTCGTTGCATTCCTGAAGCGCAAAGGGCTTTCGTGCAGTGTCTATTTCGCGCAATATCTGCTTGAGGCATTCTGTGAAGTTGGCCGCGCCGATCTGGCCGTGGAGCTTATGGTTTCCAAGGGAGAACGTAGCTGGTTGGGGATGATGGATTTCGGCTCCACGGTGTCGATGGAGGCGTGGAACGTGAAGGCGAAGCCGAACCTCGATCTCAACCATGCCTGGGGCGCGGCACCGCTCAACATCATTTCCCGCTACATACTTGGCGTCACGCCATTGGAGGCGGGATTCAGGAAAGTGGCCATCCGTCCGCAGCTGGGCGGACTGAAACGGATTGCGGGCACGGTGCCCACAGCCCTTGGTCCTGTCAAGATAGAAGCCACGCCGGACAGGCTTGTCTTTGTTTCGCCAGCTCCGGTTGAGGCGACATTCTGCGGAAAGTCGCGAACCTTCCCGTCTGGCAGACATGAAATGCGGAGAGAATAGACTGGAACCACGGAAGGGACAGCCCCTTGTACCCCTGAAGCCAGAAGGTGAGACCAATGCTGATGGCGGGTTGGTTCAAGACATGAGCGGAGAGGCGGCGCGATGATGCGTAGGGCCGTCTTGCCTCCCATGCAGCGATTCAACCTATAATCTAATAATTTAACAGATGGCGTTGTAATTCGATTATGGGTTTGGTACAATACACGGCAAATGATTCAGTATCAAGAGGGAAAATGTATGGTAAAAAGAATTGATTTTCTGGCAAAGGTTCGTCCTTTTGTCGGTTTGGATGTTGTCAAGGTCTTGACAGGTCTTAGACGAAGCGGGAAATCTGTCCTCATGAGACAGATTCAAGATATGATTCTATCTGAGATTGACCCAACAGGGAAGTTCGTTTATGTTAATCTCGAAGAGGACGAGAACAAGATGTTTATTCCCAAGGGAGTCCTCCACGACTATGTGGCAAAAGCGGCAGACGGCAACAAGCCTGCCAAGACGTATGTGTTCCTTGATGAGATAAGTGATGTTGAGGAATGGGAGAGGGCGGTCAACTCCTTGCGGACGCGTGGCGACATTGACCTTTACATCACAGGATCAAATTCCAAGCTCCTTTCAGGAGAGCTTGCAACGTACCTGACCGGGCGTTTTGTGGAGATAAGAGTTGCGCCGTTTTCATTCCGCGAATTCGTGGAGGTTTCGCCGACTAAAGATACTGCGACCGCGTTTGATGCATATCTTCGATTCGGCGGAATGCCTTTTCTGTCCCACCTTGGCTACAGCGAAGAGCCATCCCGCGACTACCTTCGGGATCTCTACTCGTCGATTCTCCTGAAGGATATCGTGCGCAGACACAAGGTGCGGGATGTTGATCTTCTTGAACGGATCATGTCATATGCGATGAGCGAGACGGGACATGTGTTCTCGGCGGCAAGCATACAGCGCTATCTGAGGAGCGAACACAGGGCAGTTGCATTTGACACCGTGATGAGCTATCTGGGGTTTGGAGAAGAGGCCTTTCTGTTCAAGTCCGTCAAGCGGGAGGATCTGATGGGCAAGCGAATTTTGTCAGTTGACGAAAAGGTGTATGCGGTAGACCACGGCATGCGTCGGGCGGTCGTGGGTGGAAGCGCATTGCGCGACATTGACAGGACGCTTGAGGCAATCGTGTATCAGGAGTTCGTCAGGCGTGGCTATGACGTGCGGATTGGCAGGGTGAAGGAGAAGGAGGTTGATTTTGTATGCGAGAACGGCAATGGCCGGATATATGTGCAGGTGGCGTATGTCATGGAAAGCGAGGCGACGAGGAATAGGGAGTTCTCTGCGCTGATGGCAGTCCCCGACCAGTATCCGAAGATGGTGCTTTCGTTGGACAGGGTGGATTTCTCCGACTCTGGAATCGTTCATCGATATCTGCCAGATTTCCTTTTGGGCACGACATGAGAGGCGAACGGCGCATGCCAAGAGATTCGTTGATGTCGGGGGCTGAGAATCCGCCTCGGCGGTCCTCCTTCACGGATTGCTCCGCTACGGCGGACAAGGGTGGTTCAGGGCATGAGCGGAGGGGCGGCGCGATGATGCGTAGGGCGGAAGATAGGAAACGGCTACCAGCTGGCGGGTTTGTGGAACGTCCCCGTCGCATCCGTGAGGGTTGTTGGCAGCTGGCTCGCGGCAAGGTCGGATGTTCGTATGCGCTTGTAGAACGATGCTGCGCATCGGAGAACCTTACAGTCCACCTTTTGTGGGTTGATCACGCCGACGGTCTTGGATCTGTATGGCGTTCCCTTGAGTGCCCCGTAGTAGAGGTTGAATCCGTCAACGTAAACTATAGTTCTCATCAGTTCCTTTCAGAAAGCGAGAGCCGTCCCTTTCGGAACGGCCCTGCACCCGTTCGCCGAAGCTATTCGGGGGTTAGATGGCGCGTATTGTACCAAATCGCATTTCCAGAAACAAGTGGGGGAATTCGTTTTCCGAAAACTCGTGGTTTGGCGGTTTTCCTATGGGTGTTCACATCT
>JAFYDR010000219.1 GCA_017544725.1 Kiritimatiellia bacterium | reverse complement strand
GCAAGTTCCTCGTCGCGCATCTCCCGCTCCATTTCCTCGCGGGCAAAACGTTCTCCCAATTCAGACATATCAGTTTAATCCTTCCTTTTCGCAGCATAATAATATCAATCCCATAAGTATTCCGCAAGGAGATTATTGTGATGGGCCGTGGAAGTGCCTGACACCAGCCCGTCGGGTGCCTGACACCACGGCGGAGACAGATTTCCGCACCGTATTCTGGCGAAGGTGAGATTTGCCAAACATCGTTGCGCTTCAAATATTCTAGATTATGAATGAAAAATGGTCCGCACCGTAGTCGCAAAACGCGCCGGGTGTCTGACACCATAGCGCGCCGAGTGTCTGACACCATAGAGAGTCACCAGTGGTTTTTCAACGGATGTTCGTAAAGTGGCGTGAAAATTTCACCTTAGTATCTTGACATTTGGCGAAAATTGGCTAGAATATTGATCAATGAGAGAAAATCTCACGGAGATTTACCATGTTGATTGAGTTTGCCGTTTCCAATTGGGCCTGCTTCAAGAGCGAGGTCTCCCTCTCCATGCTTGCTTCGGGAGAACGCAAGCACAAGGAGCATCTGGCGGTGCTTCCCAAATGCCGGGATGTGAAAGTGCTGCCTGTGGCGGCGACCTTTGGCGCGAATGCCTCTGGCAAATCCAAACTCATTGAGGCGATGGCCTTCGCCAAGGCGTTTATTACGAATGCCGCCGGAATGAACGATCTCATTCCGGTACGCCCGTTCATGTTTGACAAGGACAGCCTTCGCGCCCCCTCCACTTTTTCCTTTACCATTCTCGTGGAGGAGACCTTGTTTCAGTACGCGTTTTCCGTTCTCGCCGACCGTGTGGTGTCGGAGCAACTGGCGGAAGTCCTACCGAAGCGAAACAAAGTCCTGTTTCGCAGAGGACCGGCGTCGGATGCCGGGACGGGGCTGCCGGCCGCCGACGATTTCTTCCTCGCTCCCGGCATCGCGGAAGAGCAGCGCCTTCGCATGGCATTTCAGGGAACCCGCGCCAACCAGCTCTTTTTGAACAACGCCATCTACCAGAAGATCGGGGTTTTCCTCCCGGTTTTCAACTGGTTCCGCGACCAGTTGGAAATCATCGAGCCCGGTTCGAGCTTCATTCCGGTGGAGCAGTTCGTATCGCACAATTCCCCGCTGGGGCCTCACATTGCGAAAGCGCTGAGCGACCTCGACACAGGAATCGTCGGCATCGAGTTTCGCGAGGAGCCGTTTTCAACTGCGGCTCTTCATCCCGCCGAAGTGCAGAATCTGGAAAACAACCTCAAGGAGGGCATGCTGGTCCGGTTCAGGCAGGGCAAGGAGCTTCTCATCCTCTCCCGTGAAGGCGGGGAACTCAAGATGCGCCGCATCGTGAGTGTTCACCGGGCCGCCGACGGCAGGGAGGTTCACCTGGCGATGTCGGCAGAATCCGATGGCACGCTCCGGCTGCTGGATCTGCTGCCCGCCTTCTTCACGCTGGGCGATGCCACCGCGAAGAAGGTGTACGTCATCGACGAGCTTGACCGCAGCCTCCACCCGTCACTGATGGAGTACCTAATCCGTCTCTTCCTCCAGTCGGCAGGGGCGGGCACCCGCTCCCAGATTCTGTTCACAACCCACAATGTGCAGGTGCTGACGCAGGATATCTTCCGTCGCGACGAGATGTGGCTCGTCCGGCGTGACTCCGAGGGCGTCTCCGAACTCGTCTCGCTCGGCGACTTCAAGGACATTCGCTTCGACAAGGACATCCGCAAATCCTATCTGGAAGGACGCCTCGGCGGCATCCCGCACATTTCGCCCAGCATGGCCCTGCAGCCCGAACCGGAAATCCAGGTGGCGGAACGTACCGAACCGTACGTGGCGGAACCGTAGGGAGGCGATATGCTTAAGCGCCGTCGACCATTCATACGATATTGCCCGCTTGTCCTCGTGAGCAGCGAGGGAAGGGTGACGGAGCCGGAGTATCTTCACGCGTTTGGCCGTCAAGTGCTACGGGACTCCGTTACCTTCAGATTCGTCCCGCGAGGAACGGACGGGGCGTCCCCAGATGCCGTCTTGAAGCGCATGACACTTGAAATGAACCGCATGTCCCTGCGCAAGGGTGACGAGGCCTGGCTCGTCCTAGATCGCGACCGCTGGACGGACGACCAGTTGCGTCCGCTTTTGGACTGGATGACATCCGAAACGGGAGGCATCCGGCGCGGCATCGCCCTCAGCAATCCGAAGTTCGAGCTTTGGTTGCTGCTGCATTTCGAGCCAATTTCCGGATGCATATCCGACCACAGTGTGGACGGTCGTCTTGCGATGTATCTCCCGGAGTACGACAAGCACATCCCCGCGGGATTCCCCACCCGGGAGCAAGTCGAGAAGGCCATTGAATACGGAACATTGTTGAACGGTCCTGATTTCCTTCCACTCTCCCAGAATGCAGGAACCGGAATGGTTGAGATGGCAAAAGGATTGCTGAAGCATCTGGATACAGGAGGACATCAGTAACCGCAATCACTTGG
>JAFYDR010000218.1 GCA_017544725.1 Kiritimatiellia bacterium | reverse complement strand
CAGGCGACGTTAAAGAGGCTCTGCGAGTTCGGCGAACGGATGCTTCAATCGGAGAACGACGAGGGCACGCGCAAGATTGTCATTGTCAAGTTGCTTGACGGGGCGTTCATTCTGGACGATTATCCAAAGGCAATCGAAATGCTTAAGAAGGGGATTCCCGACAAGGACAAGGAGTGGCACGAGATGACGCTCCCGAAAGTTCGTGCGCACTACAGCTTGAAACTTGCCGACAAGGAGAAAGACGAGGCGGCCAAGAAAAAGTTGGTTCTCTCCGCCATTGAGGATTTCCGTGCGTTTATGAATGTTTGGATTCGTTCAGAACGGCAGGAGGAGTACGACCCGACCAGCGGTATCCCGTATTGCAAGGCTTGGATTCTGGGTAGGAATGCAGATCGTATTTCCAAACTGTACAGCGATATTCGGATGCCGAATGAGGCGAAGCAGGTTCGCGAAGAGGCGAAGAAGTATTTCAAAGAGGCTCTGGAGAAATCCGCCAAGGAACCGGAAGCGCTGAAGCTTTTGAAGAAAGAGGTTGCGCCGTACGGTCTGTAAGTCTGCCTGTTCCGGGAAAGGTGGTCGAGAGCAATGCCTACATACGAGTATCAAGCGGTGGAGCCTTCCGCAGGGTGCGAGAAGTGCCGGGAAGGATTCGATATCGTGCAATCGATACACGATCCGAAACTGACGGTGTGTCCCGAATGTGGTGCGCCGATTCATCGCGTGATCTGTGCACCCGCGATTGGCCGATCGCAGTCCGGACTGGATGACCGCGCGAAGTCGGCAGGTTTCACCAAGCTGAAACGGATCAGCAAGGGCGAGTACGAGAAGGTGTATTGATGTCTGAGATTGTGCTAGGGGTTACGGGATCGATCGCGGCATACAAGGCTTGCGAACTGACGCGTTTGTTGGTCAAGGATGGGCATAACGTCCATGTGATCATGACGCGGAATGCGACGGAATTTGTCACGCCGTTGACATTCCGCACGTTGTCGCGCAATTCGGTTTGCTGTGAACTCTTTGAAGACCCTGCCACATGGGTTCCCGGTCACATCTCTCTCGCAGTATTGGCGGACTTGGTTGTTGTCGCTCCCTGTACGGCGAACGTGCTTTCCAAGGTCGCGTGCGGGATTGCGGACGACCTGTTGACCTCCACTTGTCTCGCGACGACAGCCCCGCTGTTGCTGGCCCCTGCCATGAACACGGGGATGTATGAGAACGCCGCCACGCAGGCTAACATGCGGACGTTGCGCCAGCGAGGGATCAAGCTTGTGGAGGCGGGGACCGGTGAGTTGGCGTGTGGGACTTCCGGCAAGGGGCGCATGGCGGAACCAGCTGAGATCGTGGAGGCTATCAGGGTTTTGTTGAAATGAGCGAAGAAGAAAAGGATCCTTTAGAAAAGCCGGACGAGGAAGTCTTGGACGACGAAAAAACCGTGATACGGCAAGCCGCGTTACGGAGGCGTTCTGAGATTCTGGAACATGACCGGATGCAGGCAGGACGACAGATTGCCAGCAATTTGTCCGAAGCGCCGCTGGATATCTTTTCGCGGTCTCTTACCATCTGCGTTTATTTGAGCACCCAACATGAAATCCCGATGCGGTTCGTGATGGATCGCGCCTGGCATTATGGCAAGACCATCTGCGTTCCCGCGTGGGATGAGGAAATGCAGGAATATCGCGTGTTCGCTTTCAACCCGCACATCCCCGTCGTCCAAGGCAAGTTCGATATCCGCGAACCGGTTGTCCGTTTTCCCGTGCCGGAATGGGATGTCAACGCCTTTATTCTCCCCGGATTGGCTTTCGATATTCACGGCGGACGCGTCGGTTATGGCGGCGGATACTATGATCGGATTCTGCAACGGGCGACCAAGGCAGCCAAGTTGATCGGGGTCTGCTACGATTGGCAGTTGCAGACGGCGCCGCTTCCTCAAGAGTCCCACGACAAGAAACTGGACTGGATCGTTTCTGAAAGGCGCGTCGTGGAATGCAGTACGGGCAAGGTGATTAACGTGACGCCCAAACAATAAAAATGAATCCCATCGTCACATCATTGATACAAGGTGGCATCGGCTTTTTGATCGGAGCGGGTACGAACGATCTGGCGATCCGCTGGGTTTTCTACGCGATTTTCGGGAAGAAGAAACACCAGATCGCCGCAGCGGTGCAGAAGGTGATCAGTGAGGAACTGATGACTCCGGAGAAGGTGGCAGCTCGTCTCCGTTCGGATGCAGTGATCCAATCTATCCACGACAGTATCGAGACGCTTTTCCGTGAACTCTCGGAACGTCCTCTTCCGTCGATTGACCATCTGACTCATGACGAGGAGGCGAAGAGTTTGGATGAACTCCAGCTCCACATTGCCAAGTTGCTGACGGTGGCGGCGGAACGGTATTTGACAACCCCGTCGTTCCGGGAGGTAACCTTGAAGCCGATGCTGATCCGTCAATGGAACGATCTCGTTCAGGAAGCTCCCGGCGTGTTGTTGGAGGGGAAGCCTTTGCGGGCGATGCTTGCCGTGCCGGCGCAATTTGCTGCTTCGCTGCTGACAATCTCGCAGCGGGAAAAGCTCTGTG
>JAFYDR010000217.1 GCA_017544725.1 Kiritimatiellia bacterium | reverse complement strand
TTAGTGCTGATGAAGGTTGATCGCCACTAAATCACGAATTTGTGGTATAATTTAGTGCGCAACAAGGAAGTTTGCCAGGATAGGAAGAACCAAAGAACTTGAAACGCTAAAGGACTGTATTGCCGCCGACCGCTCGCGTCTCGTTGTTGTGTATGGTCGGCGTCGTGTAGGGAAGACGTTCCTTGTCCGAGAGGCGTTTGACTATCATTTCACATTTACCCATACTGGCATTGAAGACGGAAAACTCTCCGAGCAGTTGTTCGGTTTTTGGACGAGTCTTCGGGAACAATGGGATGATAGCTGTCGCAAGCCTGAATCCTGGATGGAGGCATTTGAACTGTTGAAGCAGGCGATCAGGCAGAGTACGGACGACAGGAAGACGATATTCATTGATGAGCTTCCGTGGATGGATACGCGGAATTCCGGGTTTGTCAAAGCCGTATCCACATTCTGGAACGGCTGGGCGAGCGCCCGCAAGGATGTTGTCATGATCGTGTGTGGAAGCGCGGCTTCATGGATGGTGAACAGGATTCTTCAAAATCGCGGGGGGCTTTTCAACCGGGCAAATAGGACAATCTACCTTGAGCCGTGGACACTTCACGAATGCGAACAGTACCTTGCCGAACAGAACAACCCGATGGACAGGAAAGACATCACGGCAGCCTACATGATCTTTGGCGGCGTCCCGTATTACTGGAGTCTTCTGGACAAACGCGAAAGCCTCTCGCAGAGCGTGGATCGTCTGTTCTTCGCCCCAAAGGCTGAACTCGGACGCGAATTCGGACGGCTGTATAAATCCGTGTTCAAAGAACCTGAACCATACATCGCCGTTGTGACCGCGCTTGCGACAAAGAGGACAGGACTCACGCGCGATGAACTGGTTGGCCATGTGCCGACCTTGAGGAATGACGGCACCTTGACGCACATCTTGGAGAATCTGGAGACCAGTGCGTTCATTCGGCGCTATGCGGAAACCGGAAAGAAGAAGAAGGGCAGCGTGTACCAGTTGGTCGACAATTTCACGTTGTTCTATTTTTCGTTTGTCAAGGACTACGGCGGGCGAGACCGACAGCACTGGATGCACATGGTCAAAGACCAGAAGAGAATAGTATGGGAGGCTCTTGCCTTTGAACTCGTCTGTCTGCTCCATTCCGAACAGATCAAGTGGAAACTTGGCATCAGTGGTGTTGCGACGGAGGAGTCGAGCTGGCGTTTTGTGTCAGACGATCCAAGAGTAAAAGGGGCGCAAATCGACCTCGTCATTAGGCGTGGCGACCGTGTCACGAATCTATGCGAGATCAAATACTCTGCTGGAGAATATGAAATCAGAGAAGAGGAAGCGATTCGCCTGCGCGAAAAGGTTGCGGCATTCATCCGTGAAACCGCGACGAACGACACCTGTCATTTGACGTTTGTCACGACATACGGTTTGAAGCGCACGAAGGCAAGTTGTGTTGTTCAGTCCGAAGTGACCCTCAACGACCTTTTCAGGGAGTAGCAACATCCCTGCGCACCGAATATCCTTTGTCTGAAGACTGACGTTTTTATTGTTTGAAACCGTTTCACGTTCTGTTGATTCCGGGCGGGGGATATGCGATAATACGCATCGGAGCAACAAACTAACAGTTCTCTAAAAGGAGTTATAACCATGATAACCCAGTACAAAAAGTGTCTGGCGTTCGCGGCGATGGCCTGTGCGGCGCTGTCGCCCGCAGGCGCGGTCGAATGGTCGTTGACTGTGGAGAAGAACGGCGCAACGAACGTCGTGACGGCGGCAGGCAATCCGTTCGCGATAGACGTTTCGCTTGCGGAGATTGGCGGCGGATGGAGCGGGCGTATCGTCAACCGTGAGAAAGGCGCGATCATGCTGGGGTTCGAGGTCAAGGCCGATCCGCAGGAGGTCGTTGAGGGAAAGTCCGCGCTCTACCTCCCACATGTCTATGGGCGGCGAATCCGCAACTGGCCCGTGCACAGCGTGACGCAGCCCGGCGTCCAGATGTGGCGCGAGACGGAGAACGGCGTGTTCGTTCCGGCGATGAGCAAATGGGATGTTTCCACCGGAAGCCGTCCCGCCCCGCTGCCGTATCCCTCGAAACTTGCCACGATGCAGTGGGCGACGCTGAACGACGGGGAGAAGGGCTTCTATCTCGCCTCCGAGGACCCGCTTGCCGGCGCGAAGGACATCCAGGTCGTCTACGATTCAAACGCGAAGCGCGTTACGATGGGATTCAATTTCCCGATGTTCCTGCCGGAGGGCGAAACGTTCTCCGTTCCGCGCGTGGTGATGAAGGAATACGCCGGAACCTGGCGGACGGCGGCGAAGATGTATCGCCGCTGGTGGGACAGCTGCCGGAAGGTCGTGCATCTCCCCGCGTCGGCAAAGGATTTCACGGGCTTCTTCATGGTGATCCTCAAGCAGCAGAACGGCGAGATCGCGTGGCCCTACACCGAATTCGACTCCCTTGGCGACGCCGCGCTGGCGCACGGGTTCCGCCATGTCGAGTTCCACGGTTGGGGCGTGGGCGGGCACGATACACTCTATCCCGAGTACGACCCCGACCCGGCGATGGGCGGGCGTGCGGCTCTGGTGGCGGGAATCAAGCGGCTCCAGGCGAAAGGGCTGCACGTCTCGGTGTACTCCAACGGACAGCTCCAGCAGCAGGGCGGCACGAAGTGGTACGACGAGAAG
>JAFYDR010000216.1 GCA_017544725.1 Kiritimatiellia bacterium | reverse complement strand
CTCTTCGCCATGTCGAAGAAGAGCGTGCCCTGGGCCTCGATGTAATCGGTGGCGGCCTCGTCCGTGAGGAGGTAGCGCACGTAGTCCTTCACGAAGAGCACGTGCGCGGTTTTCTCCAGCACCTCCGGCTCGTTGGCCTTGAGCCACATCATCTGCGGGAGGGTCCACGTGGGCGCGGGCATCTGGTAACAGGTGGAGAAGACCTTCTCGCTCCAGCCCGCACGCAGCATCTCGCACTCCGCGGTGGCGCGTTGGTCGGTCCACATGATCGTGCGCCGGACCGGTTTGTAATTCGCGTCCAGCAGCACGGCGTTGTGCGTGGAGCCGTCGAGCGAGCAGGCGGCAATGGACTTCAAATCCACGCCCTTCGCAGCGAGTTTTTTCAGTGCCTCGCAGAGCGAGGTCCACCAGTCGTACGGTTCCTGCTCGCTCCAGCCGGGATGGTCGTGATAAGTTGGATACTCCACGCTCGCCTCACCGACGAACGTGCCGTCCGCGCCAATCACGGTCACCTTGCATCCGCCGGTCCCGAAGTCTATACCGAGTAACTGTTTCATATCGGCAACCCAGGAATCTCCCAACCCTTGCGGTAAGGACGGACAAGGAAGGCATTTGCGGCAGGATTATCGAAACGTCGGGTCTTGGCATCCCATGCGAGTTTTGAACCCACGACTCGCTCGGCGATCTCGCCCACGATCACGCATTCGCGCATATAGGTGGACCATGCGAAGTCCGTAGCCGCCCGCGTCCCTGCTAGGCAGCAGTCCACAAACTCGTGGTAGTGCGTCGGGGCAGGGGATACGGATGGGATCTCCACTTCCTTTCCCTTGAGATCAACAGCAATCGCCTTCTGCGATGCGTGCGGTTGCAAGAGCCAGCCGTTCACACACTTGATCGCCTTTCCTTCGTGAGGACGCTTCTTAAACGACGAGGCGGCGAAAAGCGCATCGATCTCGGCGGGGGGACGGAACTGCGCCGGCGCAAGATTGTCCGGTTCGCTGCAACCATCGAACCACTCGAACTTGAACGGTTTACCGTCCGAGGCGGGGATGCCGTCGAAATTCCAAATAATGTGCGCGGCGGTTGGCCACACCTTGTCCTTCACGCTATCCTCTGCATCGGTAAGCGTCTCAGCCCACACGTCACGTGGAGCACCCTTGCCCAGATCTAGTCCGCGCCACGGTGCGGCGATGAGATGGCATCCGATGTCCCCGATCCAGCCGCTACCGAGATCGCGCCAGATACGCCAAATCAGCGGATGGTACACACCCTCGGCGTAAGGACGCTCGGCGGCAGAACCCAGCCAAAGCTGCCAGTCGAGCGTCTTTGGAACAGGGGCTAGTTTGGGTACCTGCCGCCGCCGACGCGAGAGCCCTTTGCGCGTGGAGAAGAGATACACATGCTCCACCGGCCCCAGAATACCGGACTTGAGCGTTGCCACAGTCTGGCGATCTGCCGGATAGGCGTTGTACTGCGTACCCATCTGCGTGACGACACCGCACTCCGCTGCCGTCCGCCGCAGGAACTCTGCCTCTTGGATGGTCTTCGCCATTGGCTTCTGTAGATAGACGTGCTTGCCGCGCTTCATTGCAGCCGTGTCGATCGCCACATGGTGATGGTCGGGAACGGAGACATTCAAGGAATCGATGGCGTCGCCTTCGGTCTCAAGCAACTCACGCCAGTCACGGTAGAAGTGAGCGTTGGGGAACTTCGTCTTGACACGTGCAAGGAAGTTCGCATCTACGTCACAGAATGCAGCCATCTCGATTTTCTTGTGGGTACAGAGGGAATTGATGTCGCCCCATGCCATGTTTCCGGTACCGATACTCGCATGGCAAAGTAACCCGTTCGGACTACGCACGGCTGTAATCGCCGGGAACCCTCCGTTCTTCGTACAGCAGCCGGCGACGAATGCCGACCCCAACCCTATGAATTTACGCCTGTTCACTTTCATCCCGTTTTCCTTTCTACTTGGACTGCGGTTTCATGTTGAAGAATCTGCGCACGGTCTCGGCGGAGAGCTTCGGACGACGCTGCCGATCGAAAACACCTGCCACGGAACCACCGAACATCGACGAGACAGCCTTGCCGCCAAAACGTTCACGCGTGCGTCCGTCGTTCATCTGCCAGATTGAAAATCCGCTTACGTCGGGGTTTGTCCAAAGTGTCTCCATGATGTCCTTCAGGTATTCCTCCTGAAACTCTTCCGTGGTTGGAGAGGCGTACTCTCCGCGCAAACCGAAGACAGCACCACAGCCACATTCAGAGACCATGATGGGTTTTTCGGGATAACGCTTCCGGAACATTGCGACGACCTCGTTGAAGGTTTTACGGACATTTTCCTCCAGTTCCACTTCCGTTCCAGGTTGCATGGGGATGGTGCCTGGATAGGCGTTGATCGAGACGAGATCCGTGTTCTCGTTACAGACATCGCGGGAACCCACGTTGCACGCAAAAGTCACCAATCGTCCCGATCGCTCGGCGCGAATCGTCTCGATCAGCCTGTCCACCAGCACCTTGCATTCCTGTTTTCCGCTTGCGCACTCATTGAGAAAACCGTAGATCACAACGGACGGATGGTTAAAGCTCGCACGAACCATGTCACGTGTCTGCTTGATTTGCATATCGCAGAACTCGGCGTCCGTCAGCTCATTTGGTGGAAAACTTTTGCAGGTGTAGTCCTGTCCGTTCCCCCAACCTAGAGACTCTTCCCAAACCAAGACGCCGTTCTCGTCGCAGAGGTCAAGGAATCGCTCACACTGCTGGTAATGTGCACCGCGTATGAAGTTGCCGCCAAGCGCCTTCAGACGCTGGATATCCTGAATCATCAATGCATCCGAAGTGGCCGCACCGTTGAGCCATTCCGATTCATGGCGGTTGAAGCCTTTCAAGAACAACTCTTCACCGTTCAGGTAGATCTTGCCGCCCTTCGCCTCAATCTGGCGTATGCCGAATCGCACCTTACGTCCAGCTACGTCAATGGTCGTGAGGTTGGGGGAATCGGGACTCCACAACTTAAAGTCGGGAATCTCCATCGTACGCTTTTCGCCGCCCTCCACTTCGACTTCGACCTTGCCAGTCTTGTAGTCGAGTGTCCGCACGAATACTTTGGGGCGTTTCTCCACGAGTTTCACACCGTGATAGAATCCGCCGTAAAAATAGAAGTCATAGTATGGACGCGCCAACTTCACGCGGGGCCATTTCAGGATGTTATCGATAGCGGCGAAGATTACATGCTCTCCGGCGGAAAGCGCCCCCACGGGAATCTCCAGTCGGGCGTACGGATAGGGATGAACCCCAAAGTCCTTACCATCCAGCTCAAATTTTGCGCGTACGCCCATGCCGTCAACCACAAGGAGTGCATCCGCCATCGGCGCATCCAGAGTGAACGTACGTCGATACAACCCCGTTCCACGCTTCATGTACCACTTGGGCATCATGTCATAACACGCAGGGACGGGTACGACATCGGTCGCCGTGAAGTCGCCATTCGCGACCTCTTCGAGCGGCTTGCCATCCTCAAAACGGAATGACCAGCTGCCACCCAGATCAATATCCGCAAACGCGGCACCAGCCGCAATTGCCAAGCTTAGGAATGTTTGAAACGTTTTCATAACAGTTGCGTTTCAGTATAGCAAAAGCCCCCCGAGAAATCAATACCGCTGTGCCGCCATTGCTCACGGTCACACGTGCATTTTTCACGCCAAGTTCTGCTTTTAGAATTACGCTACGAGCTTTGCTGACTTTGCGTGATACAGATAAGTGCCTCTCCCGTGGGAATATTCATGGGTATAACTTTCGACAGACCTCGAAGGATCAAGCGGACGCGACGGGGCGGACGTTGCCCCTCCCGTGGGCGGCAAAGCCCTCACTGCCTACATCATGTGCATTTCCGAATAGACTTTGAGGTCGAAAATGGGTAAAATATTTTGCATGTTTTTTGGAATGAGTAGAGCTTGGGTGACGGTGTTCCTGTTGTTTGTGACGGGGATGACCTTCGCCGATGATTTGTCAACGGCCCGCAGTGCGCTTCGGGATCGGCTATATCCGATTGCGAGAAAACACGCCGAAACGGTTCTTCAGGCGGAGACGGCTGAAAAGTCGGCGGTGCGCGAGGCATTGCTGATCCTGCTGGAATCGTATGCGCGTGAAGGGAATCATCGCGAAGTTTTGGCGCGCGTTTCCACCGCCAAGGCGACCGGCAAGATCATCGGCGATGATGTCGAGGTCGCCTATTGGACGGCTCAAGCGCTTCTTGCCGTTGGCGATTTGGAACAAGCCGCTTCGCTCGCCGCTGCGGAGACTAACCGTCCCTCCGCACGGTTGGACTCCTTCTTGCGGATTCTGGCACGCGCAGAGGTGAAACAGGGAAATCCCGCGAACGCGCTCCAGCTCTTCAAGCTGATTGACACGACCTCTTCCAATTCCGTCACGCGGGCAGACAACGCGCTGGAATGGGCGCAGACATTGCTCCAGCAGGACAAGCGACAGGAGGCCCTTCAGGTTTTGCAGCACCAGTCCGAACTCCCGGCGGTAACGGATTCCGTCAGTCGTGGCAAATTGATGCGAGGGCGTCTCTTGATGCAGGAGGGCAAGACGACGGAAGCAGCATCACTCCTCAACCAGCTCTCTATGGACGGTCATGCTGACGAATCCTCGCGTGTTGAGGCCTTGCTGGAGATGAGCGTGTTCAGCTGGAACGGCGGGCAGACGAACGAGGCGGTCGCGTTTGCTCGCACCGCCCTTGCGCGGGCTTCGCAACGGGAAACGCGGCATCTCGCCGGATTCCGTCTGGGCGATCTGCTGATCGCCTCTCCCGAAACGCTGGCTGAAGGTGCCTCGCTTATCCGAAAGCTGATTCGCGAAGATCCCGAATCGCAACAATCGATGCAAGCCATGTTGAAAGTTGCCGACGCCTTCCTTCGTTTGGATAAGCCGAAGGAGGCAGCCGATGAATACAAAATCTTTCTTGAAACCTATCCTGCCTCCTCGCTGGACTCACGTGTCTTGGAAGGACGTGGATATGCCTTGCTCAAGTTGGGACAGTACGCGGCGGCAGGTACCGCTTTTGGTCAGGCTGCCGATCGCAGTACACAGGAACTTCACCGCGTGCAGTGCCGTCTGAAACAGGCGGATGCGTTGGTTGCCGACAAGCAGTTTTCCGAGGCGGCATCTGTCTATGAAAAGACCTATCGGGCGAATACCAATTCGCCGCTGGCGGCCTTCTCGCTCTTCCAAAGCGCGGACGCGCTCGAACGTGCGCAGCAGTCCAAAGAGGCGATTGCGCGTTTCGGGAGCGTCATTCGCGCATTTCCGCAGGATGAGATTGCGACCGAGGCGATGTTGCGACTCGCCAGCCTGCAGACGAAATCCGAGCAGTATGCAGACGCGATCCAGACCTATACGGATGTGATCGCCTCCAAATTCGCGAACAAGCAAACCTTGCGTACGGCGTGGATGGAACGCGGGAAAGTGCTGTATCGTATGTATCGGTTCAGTCAGGCGTTGCAGGACTTTGCTGCGGTGGCGGAAGATCAGGGGGGACAACGGGACGAGGCGCGTTTCCTCATGATCCTCTGTATCTACGGACTGGGACGCGACGGCGAAGCGAAAAGCGCGGCGTCGGCCTTCCTCGTCGATTTCCCGCAGTCTACCCGACTGCCCGACCTCATCCTTTGGCTGGGTAAGTTCTCGTTCAACCACGGAGAGTTCGCGACCGCGCAGAAGTACTTCCTCGAGTTCATCACGCGTTGGCCTGAGAACCGCTGGACGGAGTTCGCCGCAATCTGGGCGGCACGTTCCGCGTTTTCAGCGAGCGACTTCACGGGATGCGTCGATCTGATTTCCAAACTCCGTTCGCTCCGTCCGAACTCCCCGCGTATTCCCGAGGCGATGTTGATTCAGGCGAATGCCCTAATCGAGCTGGCGCGTTTCGACGAGGCGATCCTGTTGTTGGATCGGTTGATCATTCTCGACCCGGAAAGCGAATGGGGACATCAGGCGCTTTTGCGTAAGGGCGACTGCCTCTTTACGATGGGGGCGAGCAACGAGACACGCTACGAGGAATCCCTGCAGACCTATCGGAAACGGTTAGAGAAAAGCGATTTGCCGGAGTCTGCGGTTCTTCAGCTCCACTTCAAGATGGCTCGTTGTCTGGAAAAACTCCGGCGACGTCAGGATGCGATTGACGAGTATTACGCGGGCGTGATCGTGCGGTATTTGGAAAACCGTGAAAAACAAGTTTGGATGGACGACAGCTCTGCCGCAATCTTTCTCCGCTCCGTGTTGACGGTTTCCGAACTGTACGAGCAACAGGGAGAACGGGAACAGGCGGTCAGCGTGTTGCGCAAGGCCCTTCCCGTGCAGGGAGGCGCAAGCGAGGAACTGAAACAACGGATTGACCGGCTCGAAAAAGGTCAGAAGGCAGGTGTGTGATGTGGATGGAAGGCGGTGTCGTTTTTTGGGTGATCGTCTTGATCGGTGCGTTGGCGTTGCTCGTTTTTTTCGAACGGTTGCTCAATTTACGTCGTGCGCGGATTGATTACCGCGACTTCATCAAGGGCGTCTGTAACGTGCTGGAGAAGGGGAACACGGACGAAGCTTTGATGTTATGCGAGGAGACACCCGGTCCCGTCTCGGCGGTGGTGGATGCTGCCGTCACTCATCGGAACGAATCGCATGAGACGCTTCGCGATGTCGTGGGAACGACGGGACATGCCCAACTTTCCCTGTTGGAACGGCGGCTCGTGTTCCTTTCGTTGAGTTGCGAGATCGCGCCTCTCTGCGGACTCTTCGGCGCAGTACTCTCCGCACTACAGATTGCGCAGACACTCACGGCGCAATCGCAGGTTGTGGTGACAACCGATCTCAGCGGTGGACTGACTCGTGCGATCCTCTGTGTCTTGGCGGGCATTCTCGTTTCGATTGAGTGCCATGTTCTCTACGCCATGCTGATGTCCCGTATCGAACGAATCGCGCTGGAGATTGACGCAGGTGCCGCTGAAATTCTCGCGTTCCTGACACGAACCGTTCCCGCTCAACTCACCGGCCTCACCGCCGACGAAATCAAGGGGCTGTAACCATGCACACGCCACGCGTCATAGAATCGACCAGAACCGCACGGGAATGTTGTCAATATGGAAATGTTGTCAATTGCCAATTCCCAATCCCTATTGGCCATTGCAACTGGAAACTGGCAACAATCCAACAATCCTGTTTGAAAACCAAGGAGCAACACACATGAAAAAACACTCACACCTCCGCGCCGCTCTCGTCACACTTGTCGCGATTGCGTCCATCGCGACCATGTCAGCTCGCGCCGAAATCTTTACCGAAACCGTCGGCGGGTACACATGGTCGTACTACATCGAAAACGGCGGAGCGAGAATCTACAAGGGGTCAGGCAAGGCGGCGATTTCGCCTGTGCCGGAGGGACTGGTGGAGATCCCCGACACGCTCGACGGCTACCCCGTGACGAGCATCGGTTCCTGTGCGTTCACGGATTGCAGCGGGATGACGGGTGTGACGATTCCAGGCAGCGTTGCGAGCATCGGTTCTTCTGCGTTCTACAACTGCACAAATCTAACGAGCGTGACGACCCCCGCCGGCGTGACGAGCCTCGGGAGG
>JAFYDR010000215.1 GCA_017544725.1 Kiritimatiellia bacterium | reverse complement strand
GGAATCCTTCCGTACGCGCCATCTCGCGGGTGAGCATCTGCGCGTCAAGACGCACGGCGGACATCGGATTGCGGAAATCGTGCAAGATGCCGTTCGCCAAGACACCGGAGAAGGCGAGGTGTTCTTCCTGCCGCTCCTTCCGTTCGCGACGGCGATCACGTACCACCGCCAATGTCAGCACCAATGCGCAGGTTGCGAACGAAACGACCAGCACGATAATCGACAGGAGGAAGAGTGACGCAACCATCTCCCGCGCGATTTTCTCCTGCGCACCGACCGCCTCGCGCTTGAACGTCGCCTCGGAAACAATCTGCGTCCCATCATCGAGCGTTTCTGTCCTGGTGATGACGAAGACGGGGACGGATGTCTCCGCAGCTGTCTCCACCGTTCCCTGCGTGATGTCCGTGTCCGACTCGACTACCGAGGCACGAGGAACGGACGGCAGCCTAGACTGCAACAAGCCGCGCGGGGACGATGTCTGTCCAGCAGAAGGGACGCCTCCCGCTTGACGGTGGAAAACCTTCACGCCGTTGCGGACGATGGAGAGGGACTGGATTTCGGGACGTACCGCCAACGCGCTATCGACCTGCATCGAAAACTGCCGCCACAGAATGGGCGTGGGATTGGGCACGGAGGCAAAGCCAGACCCGCAAATCGTGTCGAGCAACGAGTTGCCCTCCTTCAACACCGTTTCCGTCGCGGCGACGCGCGCCCGTTGTTCCTGCCGCTGTCGTAGCGAAACCAACGCAATTGCCGCGCACGTTCCCGCCGTCAGCAACGCCAGCAGCAAAATCCACTCCAGACGCCACGCCCTCGACCTCAAAATCTGATACAACCGTTTCACACTTTCCCCTGATGCAAAAATGATGCCTACTTCCATAAACGCCCGTTTCTGCGACATATTGCCCGCCTGGTGTGATTTTTTTTCGCATATCCGTAACTAATCGCGACAAGATGACACGGCGATCAAAAAATGAAAAGATTAAAAGGTTAAATCGCCGCTGTGCGGCTTGAAATTGGCTGGCGCGTTCCATTTAAAGGGCAAAGCCCGATTTAAAGCAGTTGAAGACTGCGATTTAACCATTTCATTGTAAAGGCATCCCTCTGGCATGAAACAAGCTAATATTTTCGTGGACTAGAAGAAGCAAGACTATGGGAAACGGAACAAAACGAGGATTTTTCGAGCAGGTTTGGCGCATTGTGGATGCGATGTTGCTGGTCGCGATCTGTTGTTTGTTGGGCTTGGCGTTCTTCGCCCAGTCTCACGACGAATGGAGTCTCCCTCCGGTGGAGAAGCATGTGTTGCCGCCACCCGTCAAGGCGGCGGAGCCATTACCGACGCCGCCATCGCCGAAACAAGTGGAACCGGAATCACCTGAACCGGAGAAACCCGTTCGCCCCCGTGTCTCTCCGCTGGTCAAGGGACTCCGTGTCGCCCATGAGCGGCAGCAACGTCGTAAAGCATTGGGTGAGATCGCGCAGGACATGGTGGGGTCAGATTGGCGGAACGTACCTGTTTCTCCCGCCATGGACATGCGGCAGGACGAAGCCACCTTCGACGTTTTTTTCACCCTCCGTAAAAACATCCAGCCTGATAGTGTCCATGTTTCAGCGGCAGGCAAAATTCTGACGCTAACGATGCGGCACAGCAGTGGACGCAAGTTGCTGGAGCGTTTTCAGCTCCCTTGCGAATGCGGGGATGCGTATCGGCGAGGGGATTTGAAAACAACGGTGTCGAACGGCGTTGTCCATGTCCGTATCAACATGAACGGCGCAGTCGTCGAATGACACTTTACCGCAAAGGAACTTAACCCATGAGGCTCTTGTTTTTCTCGGACGTACACGGCGTTCCCGAACGGCTGAAACAGTTGTGGAAACAAGCGGACGCATTGTGTCCGGATCGCCTGATCCTATTGGGCGATGCACTCTACCACGGTCCACGCAACGGCGTTCCCTTCCAGTATGACACGACGGAAACGGCAGCCCTGTTGAACGCCCGCAAGGAGTCCATCCTCGCGGTGCGCGGCAACTGCGATGCCGAGGTCGATCAGATGATGCTGGAGTTCCCGATTCTCTCTGACAGCGCGGGACTCTACGCAGACGGGATTTATCTCTTCCTGACGCATGGCCATCTCTTTCACGAATATCGGCTACCGCCTTTACAACCTGGGGACGTTTTGGTTCACGGTCACACCCATATCCCGGAACTGAAACGGTTGCCCGGTGGAATCATCTTGTTCAATCCCGGATCGATTTCGCTGCCCAAAGGCGGCAACATTCCAACCTTCGGCTTCTACGAGAACCACATCCTCTCCATCCGCGCCCTCTCCGACAGCACAGTCCTTCGCGAGATGGAGATTCGCGAAACCCCCAACGAGTTTCAAGAGATCTAGATTTCTAGGTGTCTAGGATTTCGGACTTCTAGCCGACGGCGAGGGCATTGTCGTCACGCAGGGCGGCTAACGCTGCATTTAAAATGAAATGGTTAAATCGCAGTCTTCGACTGCTTTAAATCGGGCTTCGCCCTTTAAATGGAACGCGCCGCCGATTTCAAGCCGCAAAGCGGCGATTTAACCTTTTACCCATTTCATTCGTCACTTCGGGGCGAAACCCCATTTAACCTAAATTCCTCTGTTGGGGAATCTCCAAACCACGGAATACATGGAACTTACGGAACGGTTTTTCAGGAAACTCGCGATTTTCAGTGCATTCCGCGTATTCCGTGGTTGAAAAACAGGATGGGTAAAAGGTTTTGAAATTGGCATTCCTTTCACCATTTGGGTGAATGATATTTCTTGCCATGTTTGAATCGGGCATAGTTTTCACCCCTATCAGTACGGCGTTTCCCGCTTCCTCCGCGCCTCTGCGTCTCTGCGTGAGACTTCAAACGAGGTTTTTAGGTTTAATTCTTGCATGCTGGCGCGAAGCGCTAGCCGCCGTTACTGCCTATTGCCTACTGCCTTCTTCCCCGCCTCACATCTTCTCAGCTTGCGGCTTCGCCGCCTCATTCATTCTTCATTCTTCTCTCTTCATTTTTCATTGCCGCCTCAGGCGGCTTATTTGCCGTAGATATCCACTTCGGTGTAGTGGTTCTTTTCGTTCGAGGTGTTGCCGTTGCTGTAGAAACGAACGTAGCGGGCCTTCACGCCGTTGATCGCGAAGGGACGCCCCTCGCTCGTCTCGATGTATTCCTTGTCCTTGCCCTTGCCGAGCTTGGCGGAATTGTCGTGGTCGTTGTTGAAGACTGTC
>JAFYDR010000011.1 GCA_017544725.1 Kiritimatiellia bacterium | reverse complement strand
CGTTGTCGTTACACAACCGGACGCGACGGAGCGCGTCCCTCCCATCCGTCACTGCAACCTCTGGTTGCTTACTTCTCAGCCTCTCAGCTTCCCCGCTTCTCAGCTGGGCGGCTTCGCCGCCCTACGAAGTTATAGGCAAGTCACCCCCGATTTCCATCAATACCCGACAATCCTACTCCCTCAACTCTTGTCTGTACATCGGGCGTAAAATCCAGTAAGATAGACCTTTTGAAATCGGGGGTTACCGGATGAGTCACACGAAATCGAATCTGGAAAAGAAAATTTTCAAGGCGGGCGGGCTGGTGCTGCTTGCGCATCTGCTGTTCAAGCTTGCGGGACTGATCCAGGCGAAGGTTATGGGGCATTATCTCGATCCAGCCACGTTTGACGTGGTCTATGCCTTCGCTTTCGAGAACTGTATCTTCATGCTTTTCCTCATTGTGCAGGAGATCATCGGCCCCGCGTTCCTCCCCGTCTTCATTCGCGAGTTCGACGAGAACGGCGAGGACAAGGCTTGGTCTTTCACCAACACTGTTCTGACTGTTCAGTTCCTGATCCTTCTCGGCGTAGCAGGTCTGTTGGTCGCATTCCCGGATGTTTTCGTTCGGATATTAACGCGTTGGACTGCGGAAAACGCACCCGACAAGTACGGACTGGCTGTGAAGAGCGTACGGATTCTCGCACCCGCCGTGGTCGGGCTTTCCCTCGGCACCACCACTTACGTATTGCTGAACGGATACAAGCGGTTCTTCCTCGCGGCGTTTGGCGATGCGGTTTGGAAATTCTGCGCAATCGCCTTCTGCATCATTGGTGCGGCTTGTTCGCGGGATGTGACAATGATGTTGCTGTGGGGTCTCGTTGCGGGCGCGTTTTGCAAAGTCGCCACACATCTCTTCGGATTGCGCGACAAGCTGCCGCGTTTCCGTCCGATGCTCGATTTCTCCAATCCCGCGTTCCGCCGTCTCTGCTGGCTGATTCTCCCGCTGTTGGCGGGAATCCTCGTGTCGAAGGTGCGCGACGTGGTGAACAACGCCTATCTACTTTCCGCGCTGGAAGAATCAGGGTTGCTACAAGCGAATTCGATGGGGCGCAAGTTGCAGGCGACCTTCCTCTTTCTGGTTCCTTATACCTTGTCCGTTGCGGCGTTCCCGTACTTCTGCGAGTTGGTCGATAAACGCGATCACCAGCAGATGGGGCAACTGCTGACGAAGTTCGGGCGCATTCTGCTGGCGGTCTTCGTCCCATTTTCAGTCTTCGTGGTGGTTTCGTGTGTCCCGATGACAGCTCTGCTGTTCAAGGGTGGACACTTCGATGCACTCGCCGTGCAACGCACCTCTGTCTCCCTCGCTTGCTACACCGCCGTATTGCCGGCCGCCGCGCTGGAGGCGTTGTTCATGCAGGCGTTCTTCGCCAGTCGCCGCATGGTTTCCGTGACGGTTATCGGCATTCTCTTCTCTGCGTTGAGTGTCGCGATCAGCTGGGCGGGCTTGGTGTGGTTTGGTACCCGAAACAGCCTGATCCTGCTCGGTTGCATCGCAGGCGGATTCGCATTGTCGCGTTCGCTGAAGACGTTGGTGCTGGTCGTCTTCTTCCGCCGTACGGTTCCCGTCTTCCCGCCGCGTGAAACCTGCGGATTTCTGATTCGGCTCTGTCTCGCCTCCGCGCTTTCCGGTGCTGCGTCATGGGGATGCCTCCATCTGTTCGCCAAACAGAAAAACCTCGTGCAACTCGCAGCTGCGGGTGCCGTATTTGCGATTTCCTATTTGGTTTGCGCCAAGTTGCTGCGTGTCACAGAACTCTCCGATTTGACGCGCGATCTGCTGGCTAAGGTATTGAAGAAACGGGATGCGAAAGGAGTGGCATCATGAAGATTTCGGATGTTGTGAAATGGACGAACGGCAAACCCTCTGGCAATCTGCCCGCCGGGTGCGCGGCTGTCACGCAGGATACGCGCAAGATCTCGCTCGGGGCATTGTACGTCGCACTCAAGGGAAGTCGGTTTGACGGCCATTCGTTTGTCTCTGACGCCTTTGCGAAGGGAGCTGCCGCCGCGTTGGTCGAGGAGTCGTGGCGGATCCCTCCTGCGCTTTCGTCTGCCCCGCTGATTCGCGTAAAGGACACCTACCAAGCATTGGCGGATCTCGCTTCCGCGTGGCGCGACACCTTCCGTCCGCCCGCCACTCGCATTGTCGGGCTGACCGGCAGTTCGGGCAAAACCACGACCCGCGCGATGACCGCAGCCCTGCTTGCGGCTTCGCGCAAGGAGGTTTGCCAGACATCGGGCAATCTGAACAACGACATCGGACTTCCGCTCTCGCTGCTCTCCATGACGCAGGGCGCCTCGTTCGGCGTTTTCGAGACGGGGGTGAATCACCCCGGTGAGATGGATCGGCTTGCTTCGATCCTGCGGCCCGATGCGGTGATCGTCACCAACATCGGGACCGCTCACATCGAGTTTTTTGGTGACCAGTCGGGTATCGCACGCGAGAAGGGAAAGTTGCTTGCCACTATCCCTGCCGAGGGGTTTGCTGTGTTAAACACGGAAACAGCATGTTACAAGGAACTGGCCGCGCAATGTGCGGGACGCATTGTCACCGTCTCCTTCCAGAACCGCGAGGCGGATTTCATCGGACGAATCGCGGATGTCCTGCGCGGCATCGTGGTGGTGAAGGAACGGGAGACGGGAATCGAGACGGAACTGTGCAGCGGCTTGCCGGGTGAACACAATGCGGCGGATCTTCTTCCCGCATTTGCGACGGCGCGGATGCTGGGAGTTTCGGCGGAGGCCTGCGCGGGCGCACTGCGCGATTTCTCCCTGCCGGGCATGCGGTGGCAGGTGACGGAACGCAACGGTATCACCTTTGTGAACGATGCCTACAATGCCAACCCGCATAGCATGGCGGCTTCGATCCGTACGTTCATGGCGCTCCCCTGCCGAGGACGGCGCATTCTGGTATTGGGTGATATGTTCGAACTTGGCTCGCAGTCCGAAAAGCTGCATCGCGAAATCGGTTTGCTGGTGGCGGACTGCAAGCCCGACCTCGCCTTCTTCGTAGGCAACGCAATGGCGTTTGCCGCGCAGGAAGCGCGAGAACACGGATTCCCCGCCTCCGCAATCATCCGTGCGGATACGGCGGACAGCGCGGCACCGCTCCTCGCCTCCAAAATCCGCTACTCCGATAGCGTACTGCTCAAAGCTTCACGCGGTGTCGGTCTGGAGCGTGTCCTCGGCAGCTAAGGCGGAGGACGCGGGAAAAATACCCGCACACTGGACATCCAATCAGGAGACATGCTTCAGTGCGTTCTCCAGCGTAACGACGCCATATTCCTATCTCTTCATTCTTCATTGCCGCCTTGGCGGTGCCAGCCGCCCTATCGTTCATCGACCCAGATACGGTAGAAGCGTGGAGCGGGGGCATAGGGGAGTGCGATCGCGTTCGTGATTGCCGTGGGCGGCAAGTTGGTGCTGAAGGTCGTCCACGGCCCTGCAAGCGTTTCGGCATACTGTACGTATTGCGTGACCGCGCTTCCGCCTGTCCACATGGCGAAGGGATGCGTCGAATCGACGAACGCAAAATTCAGGAATGTCAACACTGACACGGAGTTGGTAGGGTCGGTATCGGAGTACCATTCTTTCCACGTTTCCATGCCATCGCCGTCGGCATCCCCTTCTGCCGCAGTCTCCCAGTCACCATCGAATCCGTACTGCGCCAGCCAACGTTCCGGTACCCGATGCGTCGGTGTCAGGTTGTCCGCAAAGGTCGCGATGAATGTGCTCGGCAGAATCAAGTTGGTCACGGTCATTGTCATACCGTTCGTCGTGTAAGTCTGTGTCCGTCCCGTTCCTCGATTCCATGAAACAAAATGCGCATATGGACCGGGCTGCGCGGTGAACGAGACATCGCCCGAACGGTTGCACCAGGCGGAGGGCGGTTCAACCGTACCGTCACCAATCGTCTGGATCGTTACGAGGAATTGGTTCGCCCATTCCCACGTCAACACGGCGGAGTTGGTCAACGCAAGAACGACCGATGCGCCCTCACCTCGGTTGGTGATCCCGCACTCCTCCACCAACGTCCAACCGGTACAGGTGTAGCGGCGGTTCCCCGCCGTTCCCTGCATGACTGGCGAAGAAACGGATGCCTCCACAGAGACACCTTCCACCACCTCGTGCGTACCGACTGCGGGAATCGGATCTCCCCGCACGGTCTGAATGGTGAGTGTCCACATTCGTGGCGCGATGTACACGCGAATTTCTTGCGGTCCGTCATATCCCGTGAAGGACAATTCCTTCTCGTTCGTGTATCGGGTGAATATCTCTCCGTTCAGCGGTTCCCCGTTGATGAGGATCGCGTAAATGTACGCATTGGTGTTCGCACGCGCCGTCACGGAAACCGCATGATTTCGGAAGAGGAAGGCACTCGTAGGCGTCACCTCGCCTTCTCCCTTCGCGATTTCGGCGGTCAACCGATAACCACGCTGCACGGTTACGGGAAGGAAGCTCTCCGGCTGTTCCGGATCGTTGCTTTCGATCAACAGATAGGCGGTGACTTCTGTGTTCGGTTCAATCGGGGCGGAATCGATGGTTAGTTGACAGGTTGCCGACCATCCGTCCGCCAGCGAACCGCCGCTCGCATCTTCCGTCCGCAACCATTGCGGCGTCTCGCCGGAAAAACCATACGGGATGACGGACGAGATATACCACCCTTCCGCAACGGTATAGGCATCTGCACCGAATTCAAAACGGACGATTACCGTTTCTCCAGCATGATCCGAGAGGTCGAACCGCACCGTTTGCCATACGCCGGACGAACTTCCGAAACAGGGTTGCTCTGCCACAAAAGGTGAGGCGGGATTGGATGTCACGGCGTCGGGATAACCACCGACAGGCGCGATGACGGTAAAAGTTGCGCCACCGTCGGTCGATACCTTCACCACGCCCGCGTCCCAGTAGTGGTTGTCTGCTTGGTCGTCGTCAAATTCCGTCGCGATCCATTGCCGTACGGTGAAACCGCCTCGGTCACCGACTTGAAACGCGGGCGTGTCAAGCCAAGCGTGACAGGAGTTGTCGTAGATTCCCGTCTCCTCGTTTCCGCAATACCAGACTGGATCGCCCGTCTCCGTCCGACGTGTCGTCAAGTGCCAATGATTGTTTTGGCCGCCGCTACTCCATCCGTTGGTGGGAAGAGGCGAGAGCGACTCGCTGACACGCGCCGTCCAAACTAGATCTGCACCCGCGAGGTTCTCAACCGTAAACGAAAGGTTGGTCGTCTCGTCCGCCAACTGCAATGTCGGGAACTCCTCCGTCGGTGTCAGGCGCATCCACGGCGTGTCGTAGTCACCGATCACCTGATACGTCGGACTACTCACATAGTCGCCTAGATAGTACCCGCACAGATCAATCGCCACCACGAAATAATCGACTCGCTTGCGTCCGTAACTCTCAGGTTGTAGCTGCGCGGTGAACAGTTCGCCGTCCTCGCTGGTCATCGCTACCCCCCGCCAGTTATCCTTCGCGTCGCCTTTCTCTTGCCAGTAGAGAAAGACACCCGTAATCGCGAAGTTGTCCCGTACCGTCGCACGTACCGTCCACGGACACCGCTCACTCTGAAAAACCGACAGCGGTTCTACAACAATAGACGGTAACTGCGGAATGCTTTGCGTGTCGAACGGATCGGTGTTGTCGAGCATTTCAAAGAACGCCTCCCAACCATCTGCGTCAGAATCGTCCCCCGCACCAAGCGAATCCTGCAACGTACCATAGTATCGGTACTCCCACCAGTCCAGCAGGAAATTTTCGTTCTCGTCTTGCCAGAACGGGAGATAGACCGCCTCCAGAACATGGTTGGTCTCCATCGACACGCCATTGGGTGGATTGACCGCCACGCCGTTAGTGGTCGCCAGCCGCGTCCCGTCAAGCGTCCACTCGCAGAAAGCGTATTGCTCGTTTGTCTCTTCGTCTGCGAACCAGTCAGGGGCAGCGGGAATGGACAACTCGGTAGCGTTGGTACAGTAGCTGAATGACTCGTACAACACGGCATCTGTCGCCGCATCGCGGTACCGTACGGTTAGCGTCAGGTTATCCTGTGCAGGATCGAACGCACCACGCGCATAGAGCGCGACTGCACCGCCCTCTTGCGGTAGGGTTGTCGCCGTCAACCGCACTTCGTACACCCCTGCGTCCGCCGCCGCGAGTCGTACAGTCTCTACCGTGTTGACTCGGTCTGGCGAGTTGCCACCGTTGGGATAACGGACCGTCCCATCGGGACAAACCACCGAGAGGTCGTAGTCGTTGACAAGCGCAACTGCCGCACCTGCCGTTGCGGGATAGTCAATCCAATCCAGCACGAAATCCAACGGCTTCCCCGGTTCTTTCACCAGAAAGCGGAACACCTTCGTTTCTCCCACGGAAATGCGGATCTGATCGTACAACCGGATGGACAGGGACGGATCGGACGGCGACACCGTCTCTCCGACATCGAGCAGTCCCCATCCTTCCACGGGATTGGGTGAAGCGGCAGGAATCTCGCGGTACGCACCCGTACCGTATTGTCCAGGCGTGATCGAACGAGAACCTCCCACGAGCATCGCTTTGACCAACGCGGCAGAGGGGTTTACGAATGTGGTGTTCGATACGACATACTGGCGTATCAAGGCGGCGGCACCTGCCGCCAGTGGCGTGGACATACTTGTCCCCAACATATACACATACTTGTTGTTGTACTCCGGGTACAGCATCGCCAACGAGAAGGAGTTGCAGGAGGTTCGGCACGAAACGACATCGGAACCGGGCGCTACGACATCGGGCTTGATGCGTCCGTCGCTGGCGGGACCGCGCGCCGAGAACGCAGCCATTCCCATCCTGCCATTCTCCGTATCCGCACTTTCGACCACGCAGTCCGACTGCAACGGTTCCGCAGAGAACTTGGATATCTCGTTGTCCGAGATCCACTGGTTGCTGAAGTTGAGCCACGTGTAACTGGAGTATCCTTGACCGTTGCGCGGACGCGAATTTTCCGTCGCACCGACCGCGAGGAGATTCTTTGCCGCCGCCGGCAGATTGATACTGTTCAGATCGACCACGCCATCCGAATTGGCATCCGTCCCCGTATTCCCCGCCGCGAAAACCGGAAGGAAATCGGGATGATCCCATGTAAACTCGTCCGCGTCGATACAGTCCAGCTGATAGGTTCCGTAGTACAATTCTCCGGCGACACCCCAACTGTCGGAATGAATCCGTGCACCCCGTTCATACGCATCCGCGAAGAGGGTACGAAGCGACACCGAGGCAAACACCCCATTCACATCGACAATTCGCTGATCCACAAGTTTCGCCCGCCACGCAACGCCCCGGATCGCACCATCGCTCAACGTGCCGTCACCTACAATCGATCCCGCCGTATGCGTACCGTGACCGTTCTTGTCATATCGGTTGTTGTCCGTCGTGTAGAAGAGCAAGTCTTTCACGTTGTTCGTGAAATCGCGATGCATTGTGGCGAGCGAACCGGTGTCGATTCCGCTGTCCGCGTGTCCGACGATCTGTCCTTCGCCCGTCAGCCCTGCCGTCTCCCACGCAGTCACGACGTTCATCCGTCCGGGCTGTACAGCAAGATGGTTCGACAGGCGGAACTCTGGTGCTGGTTCCATCCACTGAACCTCGCCGCATTGTGCAAGTTCTCGCAACGCGGAAATCGGCACCGCCGCTTGGATGACGCCGCGACGCGGAGATGCGCTTGTGACGAGGAGTTCGCCCGATGCCTTTTGGATGCGCATAGCAACCTCGTCCACATCCTCCGGGGCGAACGTTTGCACGGTCATGCGCAACAACCGACCGTCTTCGGACGTGCCCGCCTTCTGCATGTGATGGAGAAAAGGCGAGAGCTTGTCGGACGGCAACCACTCCGCCACGCCCTGTACCTCAGGCAACGTTGTCAGTCGGCGCAGACCGTCCTCTGTCAACTCAGTCAACCACGCACGATTCGGTAGATAGCCGCGAGGAATTACGCCGGGAACGCCCGACGCCCAATCAGCTGCCACCGCCTGATTGAACAGCACGATGAACGGAACGGTTCTCCGAACGGAAAGGCGTTGCGAAGCGGAGAAGGAAGCAGGAAACGAACGCGATGTCGGGAACTCGATTCGGCGATTTGCGAGCAACACTTGCCGTGTGAGGGGAACATTCGGGTCTGGACGCACAGCTTGCCACTCGAACGTTTTCTCCAGTCGGCACAATTCGTCGGAGGAAAGGCAACGTGCGATGATCTCGTCGCGGTTCGTCGCGACCCACGCGGATTGAGACGATGATGAAGGCTTGGTTTTTTCGGTTGATCGCGTAACGAGTCGCGGTGTCGGCAACTCGCGCCACGCACGGAGCGCTGACGCAAGACGCGTGGCAGGACGGTCGGCGGCAAGACGGAAAAGCAATCCCGCACCTCCGATTACGCCCAGCGTCAAACCAAGCAGAAGAAACAATCTTTTTGTTCTTTTCGACACCGCGATATTCCTCAACAGAATAATCCCGTCACACGCCCGAAGAACCGAATCCGCCCGTTCCACGTTCGGTGTCGGAGAGTTCGGTCACCTCCGCCACGCCCACGCGCAATACGGGTGCGATCACCATCTGGGCGATACGCATTCCCTTCTCCACGCGGAACGGTGCCTTTCCAAGGTTCACCAAAATCACGCGGATTTCCCCGCGATACCCCTCGTCAATCGTACCGGGCGTATTGGCGACTGTCACGCCGTGCTTGGCGGCAAGTCCGCTGCGCGGACGCACCTGCGCCTCCGTTCCGGACGGTAACGCCATCGCCAATCCGGTCTTGACCAACCGAATCTCTCCGGGCGGCAGCTCCACATCCTCGACCGAAGTCAAGTCCAGCCCTGCATCGCCAGGATGGGCATACGACGGCAGGACCGCCTCCGGCACCAATTTCTTGAATCGTACAATCTGTTCCATCTCCATTCTCCTTTTGTTAGCTGGTTAAGCGGGGTAGGCTTATGCGGTTGCGCCGCCCGCTTCTTCTAGAAACCGCACGAAGTCTCCCGTCAGCGGAGCCTCGATCCGACACGGACACTTAGTCTTCGGATGTTCGAACGAAACTGAAAACGCATGGAGGAAGTGACGCGAAGTATCCAACCTCGGTCGTGCGCCATACAGCGCATCCCCCACGATCGGCGTTCCGTTCCCCGCCAATTGGCAACGGATCTGGTGCGTCACACCCGTGCGGATCGTCACCTCCAGCAAGGTCCATCCGCCGATCCACTCGACGGGACGATAACTCGTCTCCGCGAACATCCGACGATCCGGATGATCCAACTTGGCTGCATCCATCATCCGGCAATACGGTACGGTCGGGTCGTGCGCCAGCTCGCCCTGCAACGTACCGGGCAAAGCAACGTGTCCCTCCACCAATGCTAAATACACCTTGGTGACCAACCGTTCCTGAAACTGGCGTCGCATCTCATTGAAAACCTCCTGCGTCCGCGCAGCCATCACCAAGCCAGATGTTTCCGTGTCGATCCGATGCAATGCGCCCGCCATCAGCGGCTGGTCGCCAACCCCCGCGAGTTCCGGGTAGCGGTTCACCAGCCCGTTCATCAACGTTCCCGTCTCATCATGACGCAAAGGCTGGACAGGCATTCCAGCAGGCTTGTTCACCGCAACTAGCGAATCATCCTCGAACAGAATGCTCGCCCACACGGAAGGATCCGGCTGTACCCGGTTGTCCGCTGCCTCCAGCAATTGCTCGATGACGACGGTCTGCCCTGCCGCCAGCTTCTCGCCCTTGTTCCGGCAGACTTTACCGTTGATCGAGATAGCACCGTGCAACACCGCCTCTTTGCAGAAAGAACGAGACGACGACGGGAACCTTGCGGTCAGCACCATGTCCAACCGTTTCCCCGCCTCTTCGTTCTCCACCACAAACGTAACATTCGAAATCATGCGCCTATCATACCACATTCTACCAACCCACGGAAATTAGAAAATGAGAGGGCTGATGCCGCCGGTGACGAGTGAAAAGTGACGAGAGATGGAATTAAGTGGGCTTTGCCCTGAAGTAACGAATGAAATGGTTAAAAGGTTAAATCGCAGCTATGCGGCTTGAAATTGACGGCACGATCCATTGAAAGGGCGAAGCCCGATTGAAAGCAGTCGAAGACTGCGATTTAACCATTTCATTTTAAATGCTTCGCCCTGAAGAGACTTAGTCCGAAGGGACACTTAACCAGCTTATTCAGCTGGCGGCATTAGCCACCCACGGGAAGGGCAACGTCCCCGTTTCCCACAGCGGGAGGGACGCGCTCTTGCGCGTCCGCCGCGTAACGACGCCGTTCTCGTTGTCGATTTTGACTGCGCTCGACTGCTTTCGAATGACTCGCAACGCGCCTTTCAGCTTAACAGTATCACTTCACGCGAAGCGCGGCGGCGATTTCGTTGCAGAGGTCGGGATACCACGGCAATGTAACGGCGCGTTCCAGTTCGGTGTTGCGTCCCTTGCGCATATCGTATGGGGCGATTACGACGGTGATGTTGCGGATGCCGATGGCGTTTGCCAGATAGAAGACATCTTCGATCGCGTCGTCACCGATAGGAATACACCCGATGGTAACGTTCTTTCCGTGGATCATGATGTCTCCGCCTAGTTGGGTACGTCCGTCGGTTTTCGCGCGTTTCCGATCCGAGGCATTGGGGTAGGAGACCTTCAACGAGAGGTAGAAGCGCGAGTTCGGATTCAGGTATTCGATTCCGTACACGCCTTCCGGAATCTGTCCGTCGCCTTCGCGCAGTTTCGGACCTAGCGTTCCGCTGAACCCCGTCATCGGATAGGTGCGCGGTTTACTCCATCCCGGTGCCGTGACCTCCACGAGCTGTTCAGTCTTGAATGCGAGAATCCGCAACTTGCCGCCCGCTTTTCGCGCTACTTCCGCGAGGTGCGGTTTTTTCGCTGCGATGTTCGATATGCGGCTGGCGATCGTGGCGCGATTTGTTTTGGTGGCAACCGTACCCTTTCCTAGCTCGACCAAATCTCGCATGGTTTGCGCCTTCCAGACTAGAACAGCGACAGTTGCCGCAATCAACACGCCATAAAAACAAAACCGCTTTTTCATCGGGAATCTCTTCAACCAACTACCCATTCCGAGAGTTTCGTGGTTTTGGAATTACCGCATCGGCAGTTTCTCAATCGACACCCAGAACAAGCGTCTGGACATCATCACCCCACGGTGTCTGTTCAGCGGTCGGACCGTAGGCGACAGAGAACGCCGTGTTGTCTGCACGGATGTCGGTATGGGGCCGCGAGGTGGCGTCGAACCAGACGGTGCGGATTCCCTGTTTCAGCAAGGCCGTGTCTAGTTTGTTGACCAGCGCACCCCACGCGATCTTTTCGGAACCGTCCAGCCGCAACCGCTTCACCGTGGAAGCGGCCTTGACCAATTCCTTGAGAATGAAGTCGAAGCCTTTGAACGAGGGCGGCAGCTCGCCGGGGAGAAGGGATTGCGGATCGACCAGCGTCTGCGCCAACGCCGCACCGACGACCGGTGCGCCTTCACCCAATGCGCAGGGCTTGACGGCGACCGGTTGATTCGGAAGACGCTTCTTCAGCTCGGCTTCGAAGATCGGTGCGAAGAGTTCCCAGTCGCGAGCCAGGTTACCACCGATGACGAATGCGTCGGCTCCGAATCCGGCGAGCCAGGGCGCGATGAATTCGGCAAGGTTGGTGGCGAACGTGGCGTACACCTGACGCGCTGCGGCATCGCCCGAAAACGCAGCTTGCGCAATTTCTTTCCCACCGGGCACTGTCTGTCCCGTGATGCGAGCGTATTCGGCGATCAACCAGCGTGTGCCGAAGATATCGTCGGCGATCTTGTCGAGAAACGGGATGTGCCACAGTTCGCCGCCGGTCGGCACAACAGGATGGTCGGAATTCGGGGTGGCGGGCGGCTGGGCGACAGCGGGGCAGTTGGCAGAACCCTGTTGCGGACGTCCTTCCAGCAAGAACGAGGCACCGAAACCGGTGCCGAGCGTCACGACGACCGGACGGCGGAATCCCTTCGCACTTCCGTTGAAATACTCGCCAAGCGCGAATCCCGCTGCGTCATTGACGAAGAGGACTGGCTTGCCGGGAAGGGCACGACTCAAAGACTGACGGAAATTGACGCCGAACGAAAGATCGTATTTCTTCTGTCCCGGCGTGATGCGGCAGATGCCGCGCTCGTAATCGAAGGGGCCGGGAATAGCCAGTCCGACACCAAGCACCTCGCCATCCGCCTTCGTTGCGCATTCGCGAATCGCCGCGTCAAAGACGGCCAGCACGGCGGAGGGTTCGACGTGTGTATCCAGAGCCTTGCGGACGGTTGCTCCCGAAAGCGGACGGAAGGAAACCGAGTCAATCAAATCCAACGTGATATGCGAACCGCCGACGTCAATACCGAGATAGTAACTAGCCATGATGAATCATCCTTTCTGTTTCGGGGAGAGTCCCTGTCGTTCTGTCTGAAAAGTGAAAACAGTTTCATTTTACAATAAGTCCGACAGAAACTCAATAAGAATGACAGGCGCCGGTGCCGAATGACAAATGACGAATGGGGAAATGGCTGCCAAAGCTACGGACGCGCAAAAGCGTGTCCCATTCTCTGTGTAAAAAGTAGCGTGCGTTTAAGGTTTTGTGCGGGGCACGTCGTCGCCCCCATCTCGCAGATCGCGCTATCCGACTAAATAAAAAAGGCGCGGGAAAATCCCGCGCCGAAAACGCCATCAGTCATATCGGTTCGACATGCTGCTGGGAAGTGGTGCCGTTCCCTCCCAGGAGGCGGGCGTCGCCCAAGGCAATTCCGTGTCGTGCACATTCGTCATGCATCCCGACAGGAAGAGACCCGCCAACAGAAGGAAGAGCGTCCAGACAAACTTAGAAGAAAACTTCATCGCCCTTCACCACATCGGCGCGATCCCAGTCGGAGAGGATCTGCGCAACCACAAGGTTCTTGCCCGCGACGGCCTGCGAGAGTTTCGCATGCGTCACCAGATTGCCAGCGGCGGAGTCGCGGCCGGGACGGAGGATCTTCATCTCCAGCATGGGCAGCGGCTTCTCACGATTCTCTCCGAGCATCTCGATCATCGCGTCCGGGGAGAACTCGATGATGCAGAACTTGTACTCGTTGTTGGCGGAGACGATCTTGCCCTTGATGCCAGCGGTGAGCGTGCTGACGGCAGTGGCGGCGGCACCACCAAGCTGGGAAGCGGGATCCGTCTTACCCTTCAGGCGCTCCTGCATTTCCTTCAGCGACTTCTGCGCATTGGCCAGCTCTTCCTGAACCTGCATCTTCTCTTCGTTCAGCTTCTCGACCTGATCCTTCTGGTCATCCAGCTCTTCCTGCAAGCTCTTCTTCTCCTTCGTGAGGCTGGCGACCTTGACATTGAGGTCTTCCTTCTCCTTCGTGAGCGTAGCGACCTGCTCCTGCGTGGACTTCAGTTCCTTCTTCACATTGCGCTCGTCGGCCTTCCACTTGTTGACCTCGTTGATCGCGGAGGAGAAGTTCTCACGCATCTTGGCGAGTTCCGAACGGGTCTTGTTCAAGTTGCCCTGCTGGACTTTGGCGCGATCGACGATGCGACCCAGCAGTTCCTGCATGGTGCCCTTGCCGCCGATGACGCGCTTGCCGTTCTCCCAGACCGGCTCGCCGTTCTCTTCGAGATAATAACGCCCCAGCGTCTCGTGGGACTCGCGCGAATCGAGATTGAAGGTCGGCAGGTTCGCCGTCTCCAACTTCATTGAGTAGTCCTCAAGCACGTTCTGCTTTTCCGGATTCGTGATCTCACGGTCGGTGACCTCGGAGATATCCTTGTTCACCTCGGGCGCGGCCGCGTCCTCGGCATCCTTCTCCTCGATCGTTTTCGCAAGATTGATGATCTGTCTCTTCAGTTCATCAGTCCGATCGATCAATAGCTCCCTCTTGTCGTGAAGCTTGTTCGCGAAGAACAAAGACACGCCAGAAAGAATCAGAATCACGTAAACAACAATCTGCAATACTTTACCCATACAACCACCTCAAGAGTCTGTTCCTTGAATGAATCACCTACGCTTGGTAACGTATGTGGAAACCATTAAAGCAAAAAGAAGGGCTTTTGCCAAGTCAGAAATTTCTAAAAAAATCGTATTTACCTGACCTTGATTTTTCGGTACACTATGGGTATCGTTTGAACGCAAGGAAGGGAAGTTTGTTTTGGACAAACCCGTCAAGTATCATCGTATCCTCCTGAAACTGAGTGGAGAGGTGCTGGGAAACCGGAATACGGGCGAATGCATCGACCCGAATGCGCTCGCGTCGATGGCGCAGCGCGTTCGTCGGATCGCCTCTTTGGGCGTCCAGATCGGAATCGTGCTTGGCGGTGGAAACATTTTCCGCGGTTTGAAGGGCGAGTCGAAGGGCGTTCAGCGTACAACCGGCGACAACATGGGAATGCTGGCGACGATCATCAACGGTCTGGCGATGCAGAATGCGTTGGAGCAGCTGGGGCTGCAGACGCGCCTCCAGACCGCGATCGAAATGAACCGGGTCGCCGAGCCGTTCATCCAGCGCAAGGCAGTGCGCCATCTCGAGAAGGGGCGCGTCGTGATTTTCGCGGGCGGGACTGGAAACCCGTTTTTTAGTACCGACTCGGCCGCCGCGTTGCGCGCGAGCGAGATCGGCGCGGAAGTGTTGCTCAAGGCGACCAAGGTGGACGGCATCTATACCGCCGACCCGAAGGTGGATCCCCATGCGACGCGCTATGACCGAGTGTCGTACGAGGATGCGCTGAACCAGCGGCTGAAGGTGATGGACTCTGCCGCGTTCGCGTTGTGCATGGACAACCAGATTCCCATCGTGGTGTTTGACTTTTACGATGAAGACGCCTTGGAGCGCATCGTGTGCGGCGAGACCGTCGGCACGCTGGTCTCCGGACGCTAACAAAAGAAAGAAGAGGTAGGAGTATGGCTTTATCTGATGTGATGGATGATGCGGTTCTGAAGATGGAGAACTCGATCGATGTGCTGAAAGGGCAGTTTGCGGGACTCCGCACCGGCAAGGCTTCGCCCGCGCTGGTCGATGGTGTCCAGGCGATGTACTATGGCGTTCCTACGCGTTTGCGCGACATCGCGAACATTTCCACGCCGGAACCTCGGTTGATCGTGATCGCTCCCTTTGACCCGACCGCTCTGGCGGATATCGAGAAGGCGATTCTCGCGGCCAATCTGGGTGTTACTCCGCGCAATGACGGACGCGTTATTCGTATCCCGATTCCCGAACTGAACGAAGAGCGCCGTAAGGAGATTGTCAAGGTTGCCAAGCGTCAGGCGGAAGATTCGAAGGTCGCGATCCGCAACGTGCGCCGCGAGGCGAACGACGCCGTGAAAGCGCTTCAGAAGAATAGCGAGATCACGGAAGACGAGCGGGACAGCGGACTGGAGAAGATCCAGAAGTTGACCGACGAGTATGTCGGCAAGATCGACGCCATGCTGAAGGCGAAAGAATCTGAAGTGATGGCTGTGTAGCATTGTACTAGTATTGAAAGGTGGTAGTTGTATGGCAGATGATCCGAACACTCCCGGAAGCGTTCCTCCGAAATCCCCGATTCAACCGGCCACGCCCGGTGCGCCCCGTCCTATTACGGTGCGTCTGAAGAAGCCCGTCATCACTCCGGCGGCGGCACCTGCGGCAGCTCCGGCACCCGCGGCTGAACCCGCTCCGGCGGCGACAATCGCCCCCGCTCCGGTGGAACCCGCCGCTCCTGCGGCTCCTGCCGCTGGCGGTCTGCATGCGATTACGATTCCCAAGGCGAAACCCGTTATGCCGGGCGGTTTGCCGTCCGCAAACCCGATTCGCCCTGCGGCGGCACCAGCCGCTCCTGCGGCAGCCGCGCCTGCACCGATCACGCCTGCCGCCGCGCCAGTCCAGCCCGCGCCGCTGAAACCGATTGCGGTCAAGCCCGCTGTCTCCCAGCCGCCGGTTCCGGGATCCAACCCGTTGCCGAACGGACCGAAGCCGCCTTCAGAAGCGCAGGTTCAGGCCTCAAAGTCGAAGACTTCGCGCATCTCGCTCGATTCCGCCATCGGCGTTGCGCCGGTTGGAGCCGAACCGAAGACAATCCGCCTGAAGCGGCCGTCGGGCCTCGGCACGCCTCCCGCCCCCGCGCCCGCCGTCGCCGTCGATAAGTCCAAGACGGCGGCGATTCGCCAGACCTCCCGCATTCCGGATTCGGCGATTCCCAGCGCGGAAGCGACGACCACCCAGAAGAAGACGCTTAAGATCAAGCGTCCGGGACCGTTGGCAGCTCCTGGCGCGGACGAAAACGCGGAACCGAAAGCCGATGCGAACGAGGGAGATTTCGCGAATCTGAAGCCGTTGGATTTCGCACCGCCCGCTCGGAGCGGGTCTCCGGTTGCATTAGCGATTGCGCTGACAGCCGGAGCGATCGCGGCGTTGATCGTGTTGGGTCTCACCTTCTGTCTCGGTTCCCAGGCAATGGGACCGGACGCGGGACCGAACGCGCTCGCCTCCGTCAAGGGACCGATCCTTCCGTGGACTTCCTCGAAGTAACGCGGAACGGAACCTCAAGCGAAGCGGACCGGGTAACAACCTGGTCCGTTTTGTTTTTTTATCCGTACCCCGCGCTGTGCGCATCTGCGTAATTCACCCATCTCATACGCACGCCGCCCTGCTGGTTAAGCGTGTTAAGCGAGAGGAAGGCGGTAGGCAGTAGGGAATAGGAAAAGCGGCAAAGCCGCTAGCGGGACGCTGCGCGGCGGCCGCGACGGAACGCGCTCCTCTCATTCGATTGCATTCGATAGCAATCGATAGTTACCGATGATATGCGACAAACGACACGCGACAAGCCGCCTTCATTCTTCATTTTTCATCACTTTTCATTCTTCAACGCAAGCTTGACATTTCCCGTGGCTTTTTTTACAGTAAAGACGATTTTTATGTTGGCGTGTAACCATTTGGATGTTGGCGTGTACACACGATAAGAAGGGCGTGTCCCACAACCAGACAAGGAGAAGAGAGTATGGCACTGACAGTTACTGGCATTCGAAATTACATCCAGAATTCCACAGGGGATGAACGTATTCTTGTCGATCAGCAGGGCGGAATCGCAACCGTCAACAAGATGCAGCGGTTCAAGAGTTTCTTCAACATTGGAATCGCGCGTCAGCAGAACGGTCTCACCATCGATGCCATCCACAGGGCTATCGCCAACGACCCTCAGTATTTTGCGCCGGAGGTCCAGGCCAAGGCTGCGGAGTTGCTGAGCCAGATTCGTACGGATCGCGCGATCGGTGTGGCGCAAATTCGGTCGATCATCGACACGCTCGATACGATGACAACCCCCGGAAAACAGTTGCAGGGCGCACAAGACATGGTCGCCGCCCGACTCGCGGCGGACGGTCTGCCTGATTTCGCGGCTGACTGCGAGCATGCGTATGTCAAGCTCGCCTCAAAAACCATCTTCCCGGCCATGCCGCCCGGCGGTTATACCTCGGTGAACATCGGGAGGGAATTGGCTAATTTCAATCAGCGCATGGCTACGCTCTTCAACTCGTTCGGTGGCGATCCAGATGGCGTCGCGCTACTGGCCGCCTGCATCAATAAAGGTGGTCTTAACGCGCCGGATAGAAGCCTGACCACCGACACGGCCAAGATCAACCGGATAATCGGCGGTATCCAGGCGAATCTCACCGAACTTCACACGATTGAAACGCAGTACGGAAGGGACGCGAAGGAAGCTGTTCTCGCCTTCCTGAAATCCTACGGCAAGCCCATGCCCCCGACAACAAACGATCCCGCTCCTCTGATGCGGATTGCCACGGCACGCCATAATCTGGTAGTGCCGACGGGACTCTCCAGGTTGAGCGCCGATTCTTCGGTGTCCGACCTCCATGCGGCGGTCATGTCCCTGTGCGAATCCGTGGCAACCGTCAAGGCGGGAATCGTCGTCGATGTCGAAGAGGAGAACGAGGTTCCGAAGTTCTTCGCCCGCTGCGCGTTGGAGGGAATGACGCCCGCGCAGAAGCAGGGAATCCTCGACGCGCTCCAGTCGGAGGGTGGACGGCATCTCCAGAGCCTGTACGAGCTGAACATGTCGTCAAACCAAACGGCACATCTGGCAGACACGATCCTGCACGAGATGGTTCCGTTGATTCGCGCCGATCTGAGCTTGCCCGACGTGAACAAGCCCATCGTACTGCCGATGGATGTGGATGTCACCAAGCTCTCGCCCGGCATTCTCGCGAAGTTCAACCCGTACCCGGTTCCGACGTCCATGATTACCGGAGATGCCGACACTCCTGTCAAGTCTCTCTTGGAAAGGATTGAGAAGAGCGGCACTGCGCATGCGCAGTTTGACACATTGCAGGATATTTGCCATGCGATGATAGTAACCAACATCACCTCGCAGATCTCGAACGACCTCTTTGCCGAGACACGTGACACGGAAGGCAAAGTGATCGCGCGTACCTTCGACCCGGATAAGACAAAAACCCAGTTCGACCTCGATCTTGAGCGCGGATACAAGATCTTCCTGCCTAGTGGCGAGCAGATTCCGGATGACTCCGTTGCTGCGCGTGACAAGTTCGTGCAGTTCGTTACCGGGAATCCTCAGGCGACCTTTGCCACGGCGGATACACCGACCAAGGTCAAGGCCATGATCCTGACGACCTGCCTGAACCAGTCCATTCCCGGAACAGCAATGTCTGCTTTCGGCGAATACATCAACGACGATCCTGCAGAGTCTTACGCGAAAGTTTCGATGGTCTCAGACAACTCGATTCCCCGTGACGAAGTTTTCCATCTTTCGAAGGAGAGTAACGGCGACATCATGCTTCATGCCCGTATGCGTCGTCCTGTCAAAGCCCTCACCGTTGTCGGAGACTCCAATCTCTATATGCTGGGGAAAGGCAGCTATGACGAATACGAGATAGAGATCAAGTTCCCCGCCGCCAATCTCGATATGCTGGCACATGCCGACTGGCAGACGTACGACCATGCCCCCGTCAATTCCGCCGACCATGCGTACACCAGTAAGACACGTCATCTGGATTCCGCAAACCTCGTGCCCGACGCCTTCAAGTTCACCGGTACGGTCTCGATGGCTTCGCACCTGCACTTCGTGAAGGCACCAGATGCGTGAGATTCGTTTGTTTGATCGCGTACGGTCATGATGACGAAGGCGACACGTAACAGTCAACAACAAAAGGATTGAACATGACTACCTACGAAAAACTTATTGCCGAACTGGGGGAGGGCCTTGGGATTGATCTTGCGCCCGACGACGCGGGATTTGCGGAAATCGCTGCGGAGGATCAGACCCTGACGATTCGCGCCGACGAGACAGGCGAGAACGAGCTGTTGGCCTTCACGACCATTGCCACCGCGCCAGAGGAAGGTTTCTCAGCCGATACGTTGAAGCGTGCGCTGAAGGCTAACCTCTTCGGTCGCGAAGTGATCGGACATCACCTTGGAATCTTCGCGGACTCGTTGATCCTTTCGGCGACGATTCCGCTTGCCGACCTGACGTCCGAAACGTTGGCTGAACGGCTGCTTCTCTTGGCGCGTGCCGCGGGACAACTCGCCGATTCGTTTGATACTCCTGCGCCCGCCTCTGAATCCGACACGTCCACATTTTCATTCGGCGGGGATATCCTCCAGGTGTAGGGCGGGTAAGCGTGTCGTTCGAAAGCATTCGAATGCTT
>JAFYDR010000214.1 GCA_017544725.1 Kiritimatiellia bacterium | reverse complement strand
CCGGTTGGTCCACGCACCTCTTTCAAATGTTGTCTTCAAGTTGTTCTGGTTGTTTCCAAAATCCTCTCGTGCGTACGGAATGGGTGAATTACACAGATGCGCCCCGAGACATCCACAGGAAACTTCTTGTTTCGAATCCGTACTTTTCATGGTATAATGAAATCCGTGATTGCGAAACGGCGATTCCTTCTTCAATGGGGAATTGTTTCTACTCGGTCACATCAGACGGGAGTCCGTGATTTGCGCGGGTGCGGAATCAGGTGACGCCTTAGAAAGCGAAGGGATGACAATGAAAAAATTGTTTTGGTTGAGCGTCTGCGCGGCGGCGTGTGCCGCGAACGGTGAAGTGAAACTAGCATCGGTTTTCGGTGACAAGATGGTTTTGCAACGCGGAACGGCTGTTCGCGTGTGGGGAACCGCAGATGCGGGCGAGTCGGTGACCGTCACGTTCGGTGGTGCATCGGCAACCGCAGTTGCGAACGAGAAAGGAAAATGGCGTGCGGAACTGCCGTCCATGTCGGCGAGCAAGGAAGGGCGTACGCTGAAGGCACAGGGTAAATCGAATGCGGTCGAATGCCACGATGTGCTGGTCGGTGAAGTCTGGTTCGTCTGCGGTCAGTCCAACACCGAACTTCCCCTCTGGGGCGCTAATCCGCACTTCCGTGACGCGTACGGCGCGATGACCGCACAGACCATGCGCAAATCCGCAGTCCGTTTCGCCTACACCTCCAATTACCGTTGGAGTGTCGAGCCGAAAGACAACTTTGACAAGCAGGTGGTCTGGAAGGAATTCACCAAGGAGAACCTCATGGGAAATTCTAGTTTCTCCGCCATGGGTGTCTATTACGCACTGGAACTCTACAGTGCGCTGGACATTCCCGTGGCTGTGATCGGCTCCTACTGGGGCGGCACGCGGGTCGAACCGTGGACACCGAAATGCGGTTTTGAAGCGGTTCCGGCTTGCCAAGCCGAGGCGTCCGCGAAAATCTATACGCTAGAAGAGACGAAAGCAAGCGACAAAGCCCCCTACCACAAAGGGGCACACCAACAGCCGACCGTCCTGTGGAACGAACAGGTCGCGCCATGGTGCCCGTATGCCATCAAGGGCTTTATCTGGTACCAAGGTTGCTCCAATGCGAGCCAGCCGGATCATTACGCCGACCTGATGCACGCGCTCTATCGCGGATGGGCAAAGCAGTTCGAGAATCCGAACCTCAAGCTCTATTTCGTGCAGCTCGCTCCGTGGGGATTTGACAAGATCGCCCTGATCCAAGAAGCACAGGCGAAGTTCGACGCCGAAGAACCCAACGCGGGCATGGCGGTGATCAACGATTATGGCAATCTGTCGGACATCCATCCGAACCAGAAGTTTGTCGTGGGCAAGCGCCTTGCCCTCCATGCGCTCAAGCGTGACTACGGCTTCAGTGACATTGTCGATAACTCGCCTACGCTGAAGAGCTGGAAGGTCGAAGGGAATCAGTTCAAGTTGACCTTCAACGATGCCAAAGGCTGGTTCGTTTACAATCCCGACTGGAATGTGCAAACGGGATTTGAGATCGCGGGTGCCGACGGCAAGTTCGTGCCAGCCAAGTTAGAAAATCTAGAGGTGAAGAAACAGCAGGGCTACCGTTCCAATGGAATCATGAAAGGTAGCGAGTTGATCCTTTCCGCAGACGGCGTAGCAGAACCGAAGAAGCTTCGTTACCTCTACAGCCGTCCTTGGTACGGATGCGTGTACAATGAAGTGGGACTTCCGTTGGGTGCCTTCCACATCGACGCGGACGCAGCCAAGTAGTCGAACTGTGACATCATGTCCGCCGCCGACAACTGTGCGGCGGACATGAGATGTATGGGAGGTTCAAAACCATGGAATACACGGAATGGTTTTTCAGAAATCTCGCAATCTTCAGTTATTCCGTGTATTCTGTGGTTGAAAAAAGGATGGTCGGTAGATTTTGTAATTGCCTCATGTGAGAAAGAGGACACCTATGAAAAAATGCTGTTTGATTATTCCCGTACTTGCCTTGCTGACTGGTTGTGCAACCAAACAAATGAAATCAACCCCATTCTACTCTGGGTCAGACGTCACCTATGTCGGTAAACCGGAAGACCGCGTCAACCTTTGGCCGCTCGCCTATTGGCGTGAACCTGTCGGTAGCATCCTCTGGCCGATGGTTTCCTTTTCGGATGATCATTTTGCCTTCCGACCGATTTATTCCCAGTACAAGCAGGACGGTAAAGACGGCAAGTTCGATGAGTTCAATTTCCTCTGGCCGATTTGCCAGCTGGATTACAAAAATTATGACTACCATTTTTTCCCGTTCTCCTGGGGGAAAGACGAGTACGGGGATAAACACCACTCTCTTTTCCCTCTATGGTATTGGAACGACGATGGAAACACCTTTCTGTCTCCCCTCTACTGCCAGTTGAACAGAGGCTGGTGTATTCCACCCTTGCTTTCCTGGGGAGGAACCAATGCGGACGGGAACACCTCGCATTACTATCTTCTCGGCTTTTCAGGATGGGAGTCAAAAGATCGCGATCTCACCTCGTCGTACCTGTTTCCCTTGTATGGATGGGTACGAGGTCACAAGTTTATCACCCCCCTCTTCTCAAGGTTTGTTGATAAAGACGGAACCGATTATAAATTCGCTTTAGCATTGGCCGGCTTCAGTACCGGCCAAGACCGAAACGAGTGGTTATTCCCGATCTGGTTCCATGACAGGGACAAGTTTTTCCCCGAAGCCACAAAGATTTTAGACGAAAAACAGATGCCAAAAAATTTCGACAATTTGACAGAGATCAGAACCAACTATGCATTCGTTTCAACAAACGACACCGAGGAATCGATTGTAGCCGTCCCTGAACGCACCACCCGGTTCCGTAAACAGAATAATTCAAACTTGCTGTTGCTGCTCTGTGTCTGGTACGATTCTGTTTACGGAGACTTCGCAAACAACGATACCAATCGTTACCAGATAACTCGAAGCACCACACGTGGAAATCTATTTTTGTCATTCTATAAATCCAAGCGAACGGTCGAGTTCGATACAACGACGCGCTTGAAAACGTCTGATCAAGAGGAGGATAACTTTGGAGTATTGTTAGACATCCCGTATTGTTACAAACGTGAAACCGACAGGATCGCGGGGCAGTACTACTCGCGCCACAGGATTCTATTTTGGCTTTGGGATCGGGAAGAAAAGGATGGCGACGTGTCGCTGGATGCCTTTCCCGGTTTCACCTACGACTCCAAAGCGAACGGTTATGTGAAGACCTCGTTTCTGTGGCGCTTCTTCCGTTACGAACGCGATCCGGAGAAAGGCGTGTCTGCCGATTTCCTATTCATTCCCATCTGGCGTCCCTAAGCTAAAGGGCGGCTACGCCGCCCTTTAGCTGGTTTCGTACAGCTGTTCTGCGCCCGCGTATTTTTGCGCGGGTTTTCCCGTCCTTAGAAGTAGCCGCCTTTTTTCGTGATTTCGTGGATGGATTCGCCGTTGGCAACCCAACTGAAGATCTTCTTCTCGTTGGCGCGGATTTCCTCGGCGCGTACCAGCACATCATAGGCAATGTCGCGCGGAACGCAGAGTACGCCGTCGCAATCTCCGAAAATCACGTCGCCCGGCTTGACCAAGACATCGCCGATCTTGATCGGAATCTGGTAGTGCGTGATGAGGCAACGGCTGAGTGATCCATTGGGAATCCGGTACTTGTAGAAGACTGGGAATGGTTTTTCGAGAATTTGCTTCGTATCGCGGATGCCGCCATCGATTACCGCGCCACGAACGCCCTTGCCGTACGCTGTTGCAGTCATTACGCCGCCCCAGAGCGTTGCCTTCTCGTCGTGCGAGGTGTCCCAGACGACAAAGTGGTTCGGCCCCATGTCGTCGAGCATCTTCGTGCGGAAGGTCATCTCGCCCGTAATCTGGACATTCGGGGAACTCTTGACGGTAAAGGCGATACCCGCGCGGACATCTTCGAAGCGCAACGGCTGCAGATATCCGGGCATCGCCTGATCCAGCAGACAGAATTCGCGCATCACGTCACTGATCGCGCCCGTGTACAGCTGTTCATAACGCGCCAGCAATTCCTCGACGGGAATCGGGAACTCCTTCGTGGAAATCCCTTCCCGCTCGCGGATCAGGTTTTCCAGCTTCATCATCTTGGCTTCTTTTTGAAGCATGCCTTCTTCACTCATGGTAATCCCTCCTCAATTCGAAATCATTTGGGCAAAGACAATCCGCCGTCAACCATCAGGGTCGCACCGGTGATGTACCGTCCAGCCTCCGAACAGAGCAGAAGCGCAGCGCCGGCGGCATCCGCAGGAAGCGCGTAGTCGTGCATGGGAATCGCGTCTGTCACCTGCTTCGCGTACACCGGATTCTCAAGGGCTTCTGCGTTTCGATCCGTGGCGAACACGCCGGGACAGAGGTTGTTCACCGTCACGCGATACTGGGCGAACTGGAATGCGAGATTACGCACGAGATTCTCCTGTGCACCTTTGCTCGCCGCGTAAACCGCCATTTGCGGATGCGGACGACGTTCCTGTACGCTGCCGACAGTGACGATGCGTCCCCATTTCCGCTCGATCATGGCGGGAGCCAGTCCCTGTACCAATTGCAGGGTCGCATGGAAATTGATGCGCATCTGCGTCAATGCCTCTTCCTCGGTGATCTTGTCCCACGGAACACGGTACTGCACGGAGGCGTTCGCCACGAGAATGTCCGGCGAGATCCCCTTCCCCGCAATTTCCTGAAGCATCGCATCGACCGCATCGCGGTTATTCAGGTCGGCATAGACAGAAAAACTTTCTGGCGAGAATGCCTTCACCTTTTCCAGTGCCGTGCGCAACGGTTCGCTATCGCGGGAGCCGTGCACGATGACCCGGCAACCGAATTCCGCCAAACCGATTGCGATGGCGCGTCCAATGCCTCGCGCCGATCCGGTAATGAGCGCGGTCTTTCCGTGCAAGTCAAAACGTTTTGCCAACTGGATATCGTCTTTATCCATTTCATCTCTCCTTTCAAACTTTCGTTATTGAACCGTGATGGTCAAATCCAAAGGTTTCCCATCGACACCCGTTCCACTCAACAGGTACTTTCCTTTGAAACCGCGAAAACGTACCGCGCCGTCCGCATCCGCCGGACAGGTCATGTTGGTACGCCATTCGTGATTAACCAAGCGATCAAGTGCCCACGCTACAGCTTTGGGACGCATATCCTTCGCGAAAAATCCTGAAGGCAGAATCTCCAAGCCGACATGATCCACGACATTCCAATAGGTAATCCGGTTGATCGACGGCCATGAGAACCAGAGACGGTAGTTGTCACGCAACAACCGCGCCTGAATTTCCTCGCCACGCGGATTCTCTTCCGGTGCGGAGATGGTAATTTCACTCAAGTGGATGGGACGACCGAGCGTATCCAAGTCTTTCAACATCCGAATTTGGTCGGCGGGATCCCACGACGTGTTGTTCGGCGTAATCTTCTCGCCTCGCGCGATCTGTGCGGCGGCTTTCCGCGAGAAGATGTGCATCTGGATTCCAACGACGTCAATCTTCGCTCCCCGCGCGAGGAGAGAACGGATGAACGGCGGGTAGATCGGTCGCCACGAATCGTTGATCACCAGCTTGACCGAAGGCGGTAGCATTTTTGCAGCTTCCTGAAAACAGGTGAAGGTGTAGTCCTTCGGAACTTCGAGGTTCTTACGTCCCCAGCAGATGTCGTCGTTCGGTGCTTCGGATGTACAACTGCGGTTGACACTCTCGTTCACGATATCCCACTGCGGGATCCGTCCCTTGTAGTACTCCGCCAAGTCGCGGATCCTCTTGCGGTAGGCGGCATCCAGATCTGCACCGTGCAACTGCAACAGCCACGAAGGATGGTACGGAGGATAAATCATCACGTGCCCATGCACAGCGATCCCGTTCTCCTCGCAGAAGCGCAGGAGTGGTTCCGGTGCGGGACGCCGCCACTCATTCTGCGCAGTCGGATTCGGACAGGTCGCCCAAAACTCCTCCGTGTCATGCGGTCCCGGCTGGAAACGATTTTGCCCACGCACGGGTTCGAAGTTCTTCCAGTAGAAACCGATTGTCGCCGCATTGAAGAGGTTACGGAATCCCTGCCGGTATTTCAGGTTTTTCTCGTGATCGGGGAACTGGTCGAAGTTAAACAGATTTGCTCCGAACAGGAAGGCACTTTCAACTTGGTGAATACGAACAGTCGATCCCGGGGCAAAACCCTTCGCCAAGGCGTCACATTTGCGGTACTTCTCAATGCGCGCATCAATCTCGTCATTCAGCTGTTGATTCCATTGCGCTTGGTAGGCTGCGCCAAGTTCCTCTCCCGTGAGGAGGGATTGCTCGTCGGCGGCAAAACAAGATGCCGCCCCAACGCAGAGGATGATTACGCTGGTAATTTCAAAACCACGAACTACACGAAACTCATGAAATGTGTGTTTCAGGAAACTCACGACTAGGGAAGTTTTCATGTTCGTATCTCGTTGGGGTTACGGACTACGCAACGGTCTTGCGGCGGAAGAAGATGAATCGTGCCAGGAAAATCACGGCAGCGCCCATCAAGTAAAACGCAGCGAGAGTGGCGAGTCCCGTCGATGACGAAAAACGTTCCTTGAGGATACCCAGCACGGTTGGCGAGGTAGATCCGAACACGAATCCAAAGCAGAGCATGATGCCCGCACCCGAGGCGTGATAGCGTGAAGGAATAATGTCAAAGAGCGAGGCCATGAGATTGGAGTCGTACACGCCGCGGAAGACGCCGAAGAGCGCCATCGCCACGCAACAAATTGTCAACGACGGCGCATACGCCATCCATACGATAAAAGGTACGGCACATGCGAGTCCAAGGATGTTCGTCTCCATGCGCACGGAAGGTCGCTTTGCCACCAGTCGGTCGGAGAAACGTCCGCCCAGCGTTACGCCCACAAAGGCGCCGAGGTAGTGCCACAACACGGCATTCAACGCCGCCGATCCCTTCGCCATTCCGAACATCTTCTCCAGATGGTTGGGCATCCATGTCTTGAATCCGACATCCACGTAGATCATCATGCCGAGTCCTACCGCCAGCAGGACCGCAGTCGGGTTCGTGATAAACACGCCGAACGCCTCTTTGAGCGAGGGCTTCGCACTGGGAGAAGGCGCGTCTTGCCCGTTCGCGCTAGGCTTCGTATCCTTGAGCAGGAACGCGAGTGCGACCGCCCACAGGATGCCAATCCCACCGAAAATTCGGAACGCGGTTCGCCAACCGTCCGCACCTGACTCAGCCAGGAAACCTGCCGCCGCACTACATCCGATGATACCCGTGTACAGTCCCATCTGCAGAATGGAAAGTGCCGTCGCACGGGTCTCTTTGTGGAGCTGGCTGATAATGGAGGTTGCCGACGGATAGTAGAACGACTGCCCGAATCCGTTGAGCAGACCGTAGGTGACGATCAAGAGTCCGAGCGCCGCAACGAACCCCGACGCGAAGATACCGAGGCAGAAGACGAATACGCCCGAAACCACCATCCACTTGCGGTTCAGCAAATCAGCCGCCACGCCCGCGAACGGCACGCTCAATCCGTAGGCGAATGTGAATATGGTCGCGACAAGACCGATCTGCGCCGATGTCACGTCCAGCGATCCCTGAATCGAGCTCAGGGTCGCGCTGAACACTTGACGCGTCCCCTGTTGCAGGAAGAACGCCACCCACAGCAACGCCAACGCAAGCCATTTGTAGTTCGATTTTTTCGTATCCATAACTTCTCCTCTCGGTATCGTTTACCCTACTCCAGATTCGTCTCTCAACTCCACTGCCGGTCATTCGCCCATTCTCCGTCCCACTCGTCGGTGGGATTCCACGGAGGCGGGAAATCGGCGTGGCGTTTCTCGGAAATCAGCTCTTCGTTGAGCGACTCGATTCCGAGACCGGGCGCATCGGGTACGGCGATGAAGCCGTTGCGAATCAGCGGCTTGGGAAGTCCCTTCACCAAGTCCTCCCACCACGGGACATCCACGGAGTGGACTTCCAGTGCGGTGAAGTTCCGCGTCGCCGCTGCAACATGGACGGCGGCCATGCAGGCGATCGGACTTTCCGCCATGTGAATCGCCATCGCGGCGCTGTAGGACTCGGCCAGATCACCGATCTTCTTGGTCTCGCCAATGCCACCCGCAGTCAACACATCCGGATGTACCACAGCCAACGAACCGGATTGCAGGAGCGGCAGGAAATTCTCCTTCAGGTAGATATCCTCGCCTGTACCCAGCGGCGTGTTTTGCGCGCGAGAGAGACGAACATACTGCTCGGTCATCTGCCACGGTAGCGGATCCTCCATCCACCCTAAATGGTACTTCTCCAACCGACGCCCCAACGCGATGCAGTCCTCCAGCGGAATATGTCCCAAATGGTCAATGGCAATCGGGATCTCGTTTCCGATTTCCTTACGGACTTCCGCCATGTAGTTCTCCAGATAATCCAGTCCGGCTTCTGTAATATGGATGCCCGTGAACGGATGCGCCGTGCTGAACAGCTCGTAGGCCTCACCGCGCATCGCAGCGGGATTGATTGATCCATGCGGCGTGACGAACACCTTCTTCTCGCGTTTCATCGTCTCCAAGAAACCGAGCGGTGCGCTGAGGCAACCGGGCTGATTCATCAGCAACTCAATGCCGAGATCCATTTTCAGATAGGTGAATCCCTTCTTCATACGCTCTACCAGCGCCTGTCCCATGTCGCGACCGCCACCTTCGGAGTCGGTGTCACAGTAGATTCGAATCTCGTCGCGGAACTTGCCCCCCAGCAACTGCCAGACGGGAACCCCCCAAGCCTTGCCAGCCAAGTCCCAGAGCGCGACCTCGATTCCGCAGACGCCGCCAGCCTGACGCGAGTGACCGCCGAACTGCTTGATCCGACGGAAAATCTTCTCAATGTTGCACGGGTTCTCCCCGATGATCCGGCTCTTCAGCATGGCCGCATACGTCCGACTCGAAGCGTCGCGCACCTCGCCGTATCCGATCAGCCCCTGGTTCGTATAAACCTTAATCAACGTACAGCGCTTCGGTGCGCCGTCAATGTCGGCGAATCGCACATCGGTGATCCGCAAAGTCGAAGGATTGATTTGGTTCACATTCATCGCTATCATCTCCAAGCCAATAGAATAGCATTTCACACGAAAAAAGGAAATATCAAGATCGGCAAAAAAATCTCACACTTTCGGCAAGGGAGGAAGGCGGCTGAGTCGCCATTGAGGAATGACAAATGACAAATGGACACACCTAGAAACCTAGGATTGCGGATCCGTCCCGGATGTCTCGTATGTCCCGCTCGTCCCCTGGTTCGGCAGAGCAAGTCGTGCGTCACGTGTCATTCGGTAGCCGTCGATTGCGGGCAATAGAACGATGAGGGCGTCGTCCTTGATCAGTTTTCGAAGAGGACGGCGGGGAGGAGGCAGGACGCGATAGTGTGGTCTTTGTAGAGGGAGGTGTACACGACATTTTTCCGTCCCCGGAAATTTTTGAACGAATCGAGCCATTGTCCGCGCAACTCGATTTCCAGCCTGCCGCGTGAGAGATCGACCGAGGTGATGCAAAGGTCTTTCGGACTGAATCGGATTCCCGTACCGACCGCTTTGGAAATCGCTTCCTTGGCGCACCAGAAGCGCAGGATCGTCACAGGCGAATCGCCCGTGTTCACCGCCAATTCCAGTTCCTCGTGTGTGAAGACGCCTTTGGTGAACTCTTCGCTCAATGTGCGCCCTACGGACTCGACATCGATTCCGATGTAGGAGTTGGCGGCAACTGCCGCCACGATCAGCTTGTCGGTATGAGCGATGGAGAGATCGAGTTTCACGTTCGAATGTTCGCGCCACGGACCGAGCGAATGGGGTTTGCCCGAATCATCCGCCCAGATCGGGATGTCGGCATCCGTCCAACGCGCTTGCTGGAAACGCTGGAGAAAACGGCGGGTCGCCTCTTTCGCGGCGGCACGTCCGAACAACCATTCCACGCGACGCCCGATCGCCCCCTGCATCTCCAACCACTCCCCGCGTTCCATCGGGGAGAGCAACACGCACGCCAGCGCCTTCAGCCAAAGTTCCTGATGCGGCTCGAAAATCCCCGTGGGAATTTCTGTCACCATGCGCGCTTCGACGGGTTGCGCGGGATTCCCGAGAAATTCCAGCGGGAACGGGCGCGTGATAAACTTCTCCGAGGGACGCAGGATGAACTGCTGGTATTCGGGTGGAACACGTTCGCACAATTCTTCACACCCACGGAACTCCAAGAGGAGATTGCCGTTTCCATCGGTCATCTGGATGTCGGCAACCAACGAACGCGGAGTTACTGCCGACAGTCGGAAATACCCTCGCATCCGCGCGCCTTCCGGCAAGCTCAAGGTATGGAAGATAATCTTACGGCAGCGAAACGGGAGGGAGATCGCACCCGCAAACCGTTCGTGCGAACGCCAGAGCGCAAATGCGGAAAACACGCCGTCCAGCAACTGCGGCCATACGGAAAAGAGCGGAATGCGAACTTCCCTCACCGTACCTTCGCGCGTCGGCACCTCGATATCAAAATCGATTCCACCTTCACTCCAGAGGCTCACGTGCCGGATAATCTGCAAGCTGGCGCCTTGGAAGAGTCGTTCGGGATAAATGTCGTGCACAGACCAGTTGACCGAGCGCGCTCGTTCCAGCGGAATCGGTTCGAGCAACGGCATTTTGGGTTTACCCTTCGCCAACAGGATGAACGCCTCGACGACCGGAGAGGTATAGGCGTTGTTCGGAACATCCTCGCGCAACTCTACGCGCACGGCGGTCACGCTGGGATCGGCATTCCACGAAACGCGCTCGGCACGGATGCTGACGCGCACGGCGCCGTTGGTGAACCCGATCCAACGTTTCGCCCGCAAGTTGTCAACTTGCGCCACACGGCAATTCGGCAAGAGCTTCCTCGCCGCCTCAGCCATCAGCTCCAACGAAGACATGAGCGACAACACGGTCAGGCCGCACATCTCCGGCTGGGCGTAGGACAACTGGCTGGTGCCGATAGCATAGTCCTGCAGGAACGGATACTCCGTAACGGTCAGCGTCTTGGCAAGAGAGATTCGGACGCCAGGCTCCTCCAGCAGAATGTCCGCATTGATCAACATCGGGAAGTCGGCGCCAAATTCCTTCCTTGTCCGAACGGACGCAACCGCCTTCTTGCCTCCGTTGTCCAGTAGCTGCCGTGCGACACGACGGAAACCATCCGACGGGATAAACTTGCGGAACGAGGGATACTCGGTAGCTAGCATGACCTCGCGTTTCGCATCGGCTAGCAGCGGCTTGTCAAAGTCCAGCCGATTCTGCCGACGGTGATGGTGCAGGACAGAGAGATCGACCTGAACGCCCTGCGAAATCAAAACGGCGAGCGCATGGTGCAACTGCGTCAAGCCGGAACGATGGATTCGGTTGACAGCGATCGACTGGTGGACTTGACCGCGAAGGATCTCGTCGATAACCGAGACCATGTTCCCGCGTGCGCCGATTTCGATAAAGATTCGGTACCCGTCACGATACATCTTTTCAATCGTCCGGTCAAAGTGTATGGGAAGCGTCCACTGATCGACGACCAGACTGTTGATCTTCTTTGGCTCCGGTGGCAACATGTCTGCGGTCGCACAGGAATAGACGGGCAACTGCGGTTTGTGGCGAATCCAATGGGAGAGGAATTGCTTGATCGTCGGCAAGACTTTCGCGCACCAGGGCGTGTTGAAGGGGCTTTGGGAGGGAATGCGATACGCCTTGATCCCCTCCTTGGAGAAGCGCCGAGAGACCTCTTCCTCCAAATCCTCGCCAATGGCAATCGCCTGATAACGCGACGATGCGAAGATGGAGACGACGATACGTCCAGGATAGTCGGCGATGAGGCGATCCAGAAAACCTTCCGGCGCATCGAATACAGAGAACATGGGGCAGGAAAGCAGGTCCGTGCGATGCATCAGACGGTCAAGCATCCGGTATCCTTCGCGCATGAACTGCACGCGCTTTTCCCGCGAAAGTTTGCCGTATGCGCCCGCCACGTCCAAGGCGGAGAAATCGCCGCCGCTGAATCCGATCACGCCGTCCGGACGAATCCCCATCTTGGCGAAGAGCGTGTACAGTGCCGTGTTCGCCGCCAGAACAGAAAAGAACGACTCCGCAAAATGGGAAGGCGAGAACGGCGCATCAACAGGACGATGCGCGGAGGTCGGAGGGAAGAGATAGTCGGGTACGGCAATCGTTTCGCCGATTCCCGAATCTTCCAAAGCCTCGGTCAGCACATCGAAGGACTCGCGACAAATGTCGAAGAGCAGGCAGAGGTCGCGCAAAATGTCGGGGTAGAACGAAATCACGCCGGGGAAGAAAAAAGCGATCTTGCCGCCGTTTTTCCGCAGACGTTCGTGGGAGTAATAGATCCCGCCCTTGTCTCGAATCCGTGTGCAGTCCTCCTTCAGTTTCGCCTGGGCATTGCGGAGACGAGACTGCAACTCGGAGATCGAGCGGGCAACCAAGGCGATCACTTCCGATTTGCCTTTGGCTTCCACCGCACAGGTGTAGGCGACATCCTCTAGAGACGCATCAGGTGTCCGGTCCAGGAACCGGATCAACCGCGCGATTTCGGCGATCAGCCCCTCCACGGTGGCAGCTCCAATCACGCAGAGTTCGCTGTCGAACGGATCAAACAAATGGCGTCTTTCGTTCATTCCTCTCGAATCCTGTTTCCTGCTCCCCTACTCTACTTTCCCGTGCGGAATCCTTCCAGCAAGGCTCGCTTACGCGGATTGTCAGCCGAGGGACGAAGGGAATCATGGAACTCTCCTTCATGCTCCACGCTCCAGCCTTGCCACTCGCGGAACGCATGGTATGTCCAGTCCCATCCATACTCGTTGAAGAGCGTGATACAGTCTCGGATGTAGTTCTCCGCGCCTTCCGCCCAAGAGATTGCAGAAAACTCCCCGACATAAATCCTCGCCTTATGCTGTTTTTGGAAGGCGATGACCGGTGCCAGTTCCTTGCGCAGGTAGGAGATGTCCCACTTTTTTTCAGGATCGGGATAGCGACAGGGCTTGAAATCGGCACGCTTGGCACATCCCACTCCCTGATGCGTAAAGGTTCCCGGAACGTACATATGAACCTGATAGATCACATTGTCCATCGCCAGCGGAGAAAGGTAGGAATAAGCCTTCGCGGAATCCCACTCATTCGACTCAAGAATGATGGGGGTGTCTGGATCGATCTCGCGCACCGCTTCCGCCGCCATCCGCTGGAGATTCCAGTAATCGAAAAGGGCACGGTCGCTTTGAAGCGGCTCGTTGATTAGGTCAAACCCGAAAATTTCAGGACGCCCTTTGAAACGTGCGGCGATCTTGCGCCAGCAGGCGACAAAGGCGTCGGCGAATTTCTTGTCGTAAAACATATTCATGTCGCGCGCGGCATTCCGTCCCCCCGGCGGAACATGAAGATCGACCACAATCTTGATTCCGTATTTCCGTGCCCAAACCAGAACTTGTTCCAGGTGATTGAGTTTGCCGTCCAACCAGCGGTTGTACTCCGTCAAATCACGGTCGGTATCTACCCCGAACCAGTTGCGAGTCATCTGGTACCGCGCCAGCGTCGCGCCCCATTCGCGCAACGTCCGAAAGTCATCTTCCTTGCATGGTCCGGCAGGCAACATCACGCCTCGAAGTGGAGGCAGGTTCTGGATGCGCGATGGATATTTCACCACTACGTTTTGGTTCGTCCTCGGGTAGAAGGATTCCTGATCGAAGAAACGCAGGGTCGAGAGATCAAAGACGACCGTACCGGAAGAATCTTGCAAGCCCAGTGTCAGTTCGGCAGATTGCGCATCGATATCCATTAGATTGCATGAGACCTTGATCGTCTGCTTCGGGAACGATCCCAATCGCGGCCCCGTATTCGGCCACATCGGCGTACCGGTCTTGCGGTCGGTAAAATGCAGCATGAACTTCAACCCGTTCCAGCTCTGGTTCGGACGCGAGATGTCCGTTCCCTGACATTGAATTTCGCCGCGTAGCATTTTTCCGCAATAGGGACGCAGATCGATCACAGTACGTGCTGCACCACCTTCTCTCGCGGCATCTTTCGGAACGGCAACAGTCAAGACATCGTTGGAAATCGTCGCGTATTTCGACAGTTTCCATTCATATCCCCAACTCGACTGGGCGGCAGCCAAGCAACAGAGCGTAATCGTCAGCTTCGTGTTCATGTTCCGTCTCCCGTCTGCGGTCTTCTTACCTGCCTCCCTTAATCGGCACATACCGTACACGAGGTGGGGCGGGGTAGATTCCCTTCAGTGCATTTTCACAAATCGTGCGTGTATCCATGGGAAAATCGTTCTTCGTGATCCAACGCAGGAACCCCGGATCCTTCTCCACCAGATCCGAAAGCAGTTGTCCCTTTTTCTTCCCGAAGTTCACGGTTAACTTCCCATCCACCCAGCGAATGAAACCGCGACGATCTGCATTGAAGGGATCGATCGGATTGAATGTCCGGTCCAGCGTTTCCATGTCGTGCGGCAGGTCGGGATACTTTTGGAACTCCCCTTCCAGCACCGCCAGCGTCGCTTCCGCATCTGCTTCCGCACCGTGAGCGTCCTCGTGCGATTTCCCGCAGTAAAACTGCACGGCTGCGGCGAGATTGCGCGGCTCACGCGAGTGAAAAATCTTCTGCGCGTCCAGCAGACGACGCCGATCGGCATCGAACTTCACACCCGCGCGGGCGAACTCTTCTTCTAGCATGGGGACGTCAAAATGCCCGGCATTAAAACCGCCGAGATCGGCTTCGCCGAAGAACATGAGAATCTCCAACGCCTTCTCCTGAAAGGTCGGGCAGGTCGCGACATCCTCGTCGCGAATCCCATGCAGTGCCGTTGTCTCCAGCGGGATGGAGACGGTCGGGTTGAGCAACCAGTAGCCCTTCGTTTTCGTCCCGTCCGGATCGATCCGAATTGCTGCCAGCTCAATAATGCGATCCACTCGCGGGGAGAGTCCCGTCGCCTCAATATCAAAGATCACCAGCGGGCGATCCAACTCAATCGGAAACATGCTTCATCATCCTTTCGTAAAACACATCCACTTCTCGCTTCGGAAGAACGCTTCCGTTCTCCATTGCGTCCTTCAGTTCGGCGGCGTTGTCGGGATCATACCACCAATACGTCAGGCAGGAACGCCAATCACCGAACTTGGAAAGAACCGTATCCGGCATACCGAAGGAATCCCAGTAGAGCATCCGCGTGGCATCCGTGTACCAGAGCAGAACGTAGGGAACGTTGTCCGTCAGGATCTTGTCAATCTGGCGCATCACCTCGTTGCGTTCCGCAACCGTGTAAAGCGTCTTTTGCCGTGTGATCAACTCATCGACCTCAGCATTCTTGAATCCGGTGATGTTGTTTCCCGACGGATGATCCGCGATCTTGGACGACCACATGGGTTCGGGATCGCGGAAGACGGAACCGCCCCATGCCGCCCAAGTGATGTCGAAATTGTACTCGTCCATGTCGCGCATCCACGCCGCCCAGTCCTTGCGCTCAATCTTCATCTCGATACCGAGTTTCTTGAACACGGTATCGCAGAGTGCGATGAACTTATCGGAGGAGGATTCGCGCGTGAGGAACGTAAAGGCGAGCGGACGCCCGTCCTTCTCCAGCTTTCCCGTCTGCGGATTCTTCCGGTATCCCGCTTCCGTCAGCAAAGCGACTGCCTTCTCTACATTGTACTCAAAAACCTGATTCCGACAGGGATGTTCCGAATCGTAGAGGTCTTCGCAGTAGGAACGATGCAGAAAATAGGCGTTGTACATCATCGTCCGAATCATCGTCTCGCGATCCACAAGGTGCGCCATCGCCTTGCGAACCCGCAAGTCATCGAACGGCGGTCGGCGCGTGTTCATGGCGAACCCCTGAAAGCCCGAAGGATCGTAATTGTGGACTTTCGCCTTCACGATCCAGTTCTTATCGAACCGTTCGCCGATAGTCTCGTTCGCCCACATCCGTGCGCTATACACGGCGAAAATGTCAGTCAAACCTTTCTTGAACGCCTCAAACGCATTCGACTGGTCACTGAAATAACGGAAGACGATCGTGTCAAAATTCATCGTGCCGCGCATACACGGACGATCAACCTGCCACCAGTCAGGACGCCGCGCCAACCGTACCTCAATCTGCTCCTTCATCCCGCTCACGGTATAAGCACCCGATACGACCGGGCTTCCGAGATCGAGACGATTGAAATCCTGCCCCTCATACACATGCTTCGGCATAATCGAGAAATTCCCGCAACTAGCCAGATTCTGCCAGTGGTTCTCCTTGGCGCGGAAACGAATCGTACGTTCGCCCAACACCTCGGGACGGGAGAAACGACCCAGCGAAACTTTGAACGGTCCCGTTGCGTTTTTCGGATCCATCACCACGTCATACGTCCACAGCACGTCCTCTGCCAGCACAGGTTTTCCGTCGCTCCACTTCGCCGCCGGATCCAGCTCGAAGGTGAAGCTCAATTTATCGTCGGAAAGCGTCCAGTTTTTCGCCAAACAGGGAACGAACTCATACGAGATGGGATCGAACCCCAGCAACGTCTCGTACATCAGATCGAAAACGGCGGAGGTGAACTGGCTCGGCTCGATGTAATAGTTCAAGCTCTTCGGTTGCTGGAAAGCAGAGAAGCGAAGAATACCGCCCTTACGGGCGTGCGGACTGGCGATCGGATCGACAGACTCCTTCCACGTCGCGGGAGGAAAACGCGTATCCGAACGGCATATCCCACCCACGAGGGAAATCAGGAATAAACATAAAATCAGTTTTTTCATAAAAGACGTAACCATCATACCGAAAAAACCAAACCTTTGTCCATTCCGTTTTACGGGTAGTGATTGGAGAGTCAAAGAGGATGTTGCCTCTCGAAAGGCGGCAAAGCCGCCAGCGTGTTAAGTTGAGAAGAAGGTAGTAGGCAATAGAGAGTAGGCAGTAACGACAAGCGCACCCCTCCCGTTCTTCATTCGTCATTATTCTCGTCATTCGTCATTCCGAACGAAGTGAGGAAACAGGATGGACGCGCAGAAGCGCGTCCATCCTGTTTGAAGAACTTAGAACAAAAACTATCCAAGGATTCGGAGTGCGCCCGTCGGGCAGTTCTCTGCGCAGAGGCGGCAGTCTTTGCAGACGGCCGTGGCTGCTGGATCCTTGAACTCGGGTTTGATCACGGACTTGAAACCGCGTCCGACAAGACCGAGCAATCCCTGCTTCGCCTGTTCGGCGCATACGCGTACGCACAGGTTGCAGAGAACGCACTTGCGTTGGTTACGCTCGATCGTGACGAGCTTCTGTTCCACAAAGCCAGGATGGAAGTCGCCACGCAACCGCTGCGTATCCGCCTTCACGAGATTCGCATAGCGGATGAGCTTGCAGTCAAAGTAGTCATGGCAACCGCACTCCAAGCACCGCTTCGCTTCCGCTTGCGCCACTTCAGGCGAGAGACCGAGGTTGACTTCTTTGAAGTCGTTGCGACGCTCTTCGGCGGGACGCTGCGGCATCACGGCGCGCGCGATGCGCGGACGATCCTCGAAATCTTTCTCTGTGAGATTGCGTTCGGAGAGAACGGGCTGGACTGGATGATGCTCGGCACCGCGCAGGAATGCATCAACCGCGAGCGCAGCCTCGTTCGCTTGCGCGATCGCGCCAATCGCGATGCCTGCGCCCTTGTTCACCGTGTCGCCGCACGCGAACACTCCGGAGATGGTCGTCGCGAAGTTTCCTTCGTCGGCGGCAATCGTGCTCTTCTGCGTCTGCGGCAGTGCCTCGAAGCCGTCGGGGTCGTTGCGTTGACCGATGGCGGCGATGACGCTGTCAAGCGCAATTTCCTCGAACTTGCCAGCTACCGGTACGGGCTTGCGCCGTCCGCGCTCGTCGGGTTCGCCGAGCTCCATCACTTGGAGACGCATCCCGCAGACCTTGCCGTCCTTGCCAAGGATCTCGTCCGGCGCGTAGAGGAACTTGAACTGGACGCCTTCCTCTTCAGCTTCCGTGATCTCGATATCCTCTGCCGGCATTTCCTTACGGGTACGGCGATAAACGACGAACACCTCTTTCGCACCTACGCGAACTGCGGTGCGGCAAGCATCCATCGCAGTGTTGCCACCACCGACGATCGCCACGCGTGCGCCGATGTCGGGCTTTTCGCCCATGACGACCGCACGCAGGAAGTCGATACCGCCCCACACGCCTTGCAGCTCCTCGCCCTTCACGCGCATGGCGGTGGATTTCCACGCGCCGTTCGCCACGATCACCGCGTCAAAATCGGCACGGAACTTCTCGAAGTCCACATCGCGTCCGATCTTGAAGTTGTTGACGAACTTGACTCCGAGCGTGGCGATGGCATCCGTCTCAGCCTTGAGGATTGCTTTTGGCAAACGGTATTCGGGGATGCCGTAACGGAGCATACCGCCCATCTCCGGCATCTTGTCGTAAACCGTCACCTGGTGTCCCCACTGCACGAGCTTGAACGCAGCTGTGAGTCCGGCAGGACCGCCGCCGATGATCCCAACCTTCTTGCCTGTCGGTGCGGCAACCTTGATCGGATGCTCGTTGCCGTCCTTGCGCACCTGATCGGCAGCAAATGCCTTGAGCTGCGCGATGGAGATCGGTGCCTCGACGAGACGGCGACGACACGCCTTCTCGCACGGATGCGGGCAGACGCGACCGATGGCGGCAGGAAGCGGGAAGGTCTCCTTGATTGTCGCCACCGCGTCGGCAAAACGTCCTTCGGCGATTTCCTTCACGTACTTCTGGCAGTCCGTGTGCGCCGGGCAGTTAAGCTTGCAAGGTCCCAGGCAGTCGCCGTCGTGGTCGCCCATCAGCAACTCCAACGCGAGTTTGCGCGTAGCAAGAGCTTTTTCGCTGTTCGTATAGACAACCATGCCCTGCGCAACCTTCGCGGAACAAGCGCGGAGCATTTTCGGGCAATCCTTCACCTCAACGATACACACACCGCAAGCACCATACGGCCCGAGTTCTTTTAGGTAGCACAGGTTGGGAATCTCGATTCCAGCCACCTTCGCCGCCTCAAAGATCGTCGTCCCCGCCGGCACGCTGACAGACCGTCCGTCGATTTCAAGAGTTATCAGTTCGGTTTCCATTGCTGTAAATTCCTTTTCTTTGACTTGGTCATGGTCCGCAGCTGAATCACGATTGCTATCGAGAGCCATCGGAAGAATCAGCCGCACGACCTTGTCACCCTACTACCACCGCACCAAACTTGCACACCGTATGGCACTGGCCGCACTTGATGCACTTCGACTGGTCGATCACATGCGGTTGCTTCACCGCCCCCGTAATCGCCTGTACGGGGCACTTCTTCGCGCACATCGTGCAACCCTTGCACTTCGCCGGGTCGATCGAGTACTTCTTGAGTGCGGCGCACTCGTGCGCAGGACAACGAGCCTCGCGAATATGCGCGTCGTACTCGTCGCGGAAGTAGCGGATCGTGGTGAGAACGGGGTTCGGGGCCGTCTGACCGAGACCGCAGAGCGCACCGGCTTTGATGCCATTGCAAAGTTCCTGCAGCAGTTCCACGTCACCCTCGCGACCTTTGCCCTCGGTGATGCGCGTGAGAATCTCGTGCATGCGCTTCGTGCCGATGCGGCAGTGGACGCACTTGCCGCAACTCTCCTTCGCCGTGAAGTCGAGGAAGAAGCGCGCCATGTTCACCATGCACGTGTGGGAGTCCATCACCACCATGCCGCCGGAACCCATGATCGCACCGGTCGCGCCGAGCGCCTTGTAGTCGATCTTCGTGTCGAGCAAATGCTCAGGGATGCAGCCGCCGGAGGGTCCGCCCATCTGCACGGCCTTGAACGTGCCGCCGTCGCGGATGCCGCCGCCGATACCGAAGATCACATCGCGGAGCGTAAGTCCCATCGGAATCTCCACGAGGCCGCCGCGCTTG
>JAFYDR010000213.1 GCA_017544725.1 Kiritimatiellia bacterium | reverse complement strand
GTGCGGTTGCCTTCCTTGAGGAGAAATTCCGCTGCATGGAAGATGCGGCGAAAAAAGGCGCAAGCGACAAGGAGATCGCTGAGGCCGGGATGCCCTTGACGCCTCAAGAGTTCTTTACGCTTGTGTTTTCGAACGCACTCAAGGAGTCGTGCACTTGAAAATGTGGACGGTGTTAATCAGGAGCGTCGGCTCCCGTGACGTCGGGGCGAAGGAACTGGCGGCAAAGGCCGAAACTTACCTTGAGCCGGAGATGCTGCAGGTTGTGCGTAATTTCCAGAAACGGTATGGGCTTGGACAGCGGACATGACGGAGACGGCGCATGAAAAAGATCGCAACTGACATTGACGAGATTCTGCATGAATGGCATACGCCGAAGGCGGAGTGTATTCTCAAGGAGATGGGCGTCTCCGAACGCAACTGGCGGCTTTTCGCCCTCAACAGCGGATATGCCGACGGAAAGAAATGGTCGTTTCGGGAGCTTGCCGAGATGGAAGGCAACATATCTCATGTGCGAACATATCAAATCGTAAAGAAGACAGCGAAACGGTTGCGCGAATACATGGAGTCGCATAGGGCAAAGTGACCTTTCGTCCATACCTTGCGTACTAATGGGAGGCGGCAAAAGAGCCGCCTCCCATTATATATGTAGAATGGTGTTAAGGGGCTTAACACCTGCGGGAATTTATGGAAGGTGTTAAAAAGAAAGGAAAAAAAAATGATTAAACTCGACTCCACCGCAGTCGTATCCTACCCCACTACGTCAAAGTGGGCCGACTACTACGGGAGGTTTCGTGGCTCGCTCGTGAATAGTCTCAATGGCCGGTATTGCGTAGAGGACCGCGAGGACGCCGTGGAGGAAGCCTTCCACAAGCTCATGCACAAGAAGGATATGACGGCGTACGGCGAGAAGCTGCCGCAGACCGAGGCGGACTGGTATTGGAACCTCCATTGGCAGGCCCGGTCTTTCCTGAGCCATCTCAAGTCCCGTTCCGACCTCCATGCAAAGTATGTCGAGACCATGTCAAAGGAACTTGAAGATGCCTTCATTCCCGGACTCCAGGGAATCGCTTTGGATTCCAAGACCCGTGATGAAGCGCTCTTCCAGGCGCTTGAGATCTTCAAGGCGGAACAGGACATCTCTCGCCGTGACCTCAACGTCTTTGTCCTCCGCGAGAGACTCCAGATGCCGTCGAAGGAGATTGCCGTCCGCTATAACCTCACGGTCGAAAATGTGGACGTGATCAAGCACCGGATTGGCAAACTTCTCCGTAAATATGGCCCGGATTGCTATTCCCGGGCACTCCGCCGCGCCGCCTAGCGCGGCGCTTCAAGATGGATTTATGGTATAATCACACGCATCTACTCTGTTATTCTCGCCGGAGGTTTGTAAGATGGCGGACGAAAAGAGGTTAAGACCTTTTAGTGGGCAATAACAGAACATCAATCAAACAAAAAGGAGATAGGATTATGGCGAAAAGACCTTGCTACAGACCGTTGGATAAGTTCGTTGGATACAAGACCGTGGAATCCCCTGAGTTCAAGTGGAATCCCGGATTCGCGTTTTCGCAGAAACAGAAGAACGTTGTCGCGTTACACGATGCCATCCATAGGATCGATCCTTCTGCGAAGATTCTCGAGATTTCGAGCAAATCGCTGCAGCCACTCGGCGTGAGCCTGAGCGCCTTCAACCTGAAGTTCCCGTACGGCGGCGCAGAATGTTCCGTGGAATCGGTTTTTCAGGCGAGTAAGGTCTTTGACGGCGGGGTGGGGCCTGCGCCCGAACTCTATTCCCATGACTCCCGCGAAGTGCGCCACCATGTGCAGGAGGCTTCCGCCGGGCACAGACTTCTTGCGTTCGAGTTTGAGGGGGTCCGCTGGGATCTTGAGCCGAAGACGGCGTTCTTCTATCAGCTCTACATCAAGGCGCTTCTTGCCAACCCAGTGCTGGCGGCAGCGCTGCTGGAGTTCGATGCCTTCACGGACATTGAGTTCAATCCGAGACGCCAGACCAACTGTCAGGCCGCCGCCGCCGCGTTTTACGTCTCGCTCTGCCGTACCGGGAAACTGGATGAGGCGATGTCGAGCCGTGAAGCTTTCCTGAAACTGCACGGGCGGTAAGGTTTAAAGTGGGTGGCAAGGAGAAGGATGTGAGGTCCGGGCTTGCCACTTCGATTTGCGGTATGCACGCCTCGAAGATGAGCAGTATCGGTTTGTTGCTACTTGTTCCAGCGGATGTCGTGCGGGGATACCATCTGTCTTTCGTGGAGAATTGCAAGTATTCGGTTGACATCGCCGAATGTCTCGTAAATTATCCGATAGGGAGCGCAAAATATCTGTCTGATGCTTTGCCTTTTAGACGGCGGATAGAGGTAGCATTCAGTTGGGACAACCGATCCTATGTCGGGGTAGGCGCGCAAAGGCTTCACGGCATCCCTGATCTTGACGCGCCAACGTTGCGCGTCCTCCTTGGAAAGTTCATGCGTAATCGTACGCAAGATTCCACGCAACTGGTTGCTTGCCGATTTGGACCAGTCGTTGTTCACGAAACGAACCCCGATTCGATCTCTTTTTCTATGGAGTCAAAGAGTTCGTCTTCATCTATGAAATCACCGTTTTCAAAATCCCGACGAGATGACTCTATCATGTGGCTAAATGCGGCGCGCTTGCGCCAGTTCTCTATCTCGTCCCACGTGCTTTCAAAGTCTGCGACATTCATCATCACGCTTGTGCTGCGCCCGTTCTGCGTGATGACAATCGGGCGATGCGTACGAGCCGTACGCGCGAAGCAGTCGTTGAGGGTGCGGCGGTACTCGGTAAATGGCACCACGTCTTCGTCGAGACGAGGGCGCTGGATGGTTCTAGACTTTGTCCGCATGGGCTATTATCCTTTGCTTGAAAAACGCTCGTATGGTACACTATTCTGTACCGAAAGTCAATAGGGTTCCTGACCACTCGGATTCGGTCGGGAACCGCCGAATGTAAGAGGAAGTCCGCTTGAATTTTTCTGTATCGTGTAAGAGTTGGTATAGCTGACTGTTATTGTAGGGTGTAATGACAAACAACTAGGAGGAGATAAATGATTAAGTGGTCTGTGTTGGTTAATGGGATAGGTCTTCGCGTTGTCATGTCCAAGGACATCGACGGGGCGTACCTTGCCGCCATGGAGGAGTATGGATGCAAGATAGAGGACATACTGGCCGTGTTCTGCCATTCTCCGTTCAAAGCGTCGATGGGTGAGTAGAATTTTTGGTAAGAATTAAGCGAGTGGATGTTTAAAGTGGTAAAGGAGTTCAAATATGTTGAAATCAGGAAACAGAAAAGTACAGAACAGGGAAGAGGCGGAGACGATCCTCGCGAAAATGAATGAGATGGTTCGCGGGAGAAACTTCGCTAAGGTAGTCATGGACAAGCGGTATGACCAGCTGAACGAAAAGATCCATGAACTGGGGTGGCTGGCGCTCGTCAAGGATCAGAAAGCGAAAAGGACCGCGAAAGGCCTGGAGGTGTACGTTCAGCTCAAGCTCGTGGATCCCGATTCCGACGAGGCCAAAGCGTTGCCGTGAAGCATTCTTGCCGTTACACGGCTGGCAAGGGTGGTTCACACGGATAGGGGTTGAGACAGCAGAAAGTGCAATAGTGTATAATACGAAACCAAGTCCTACGAAAGGGAAAGTGAATTGGAAGAGTGGTTTAGATTTTTAGTGTAAGGTTGGGGCATTAGATGGGGTTCCCATATTCCAGAAAGGAAATTAAGAATGATACGAGTTGTTGGTAAAAGAGGAAAAGGTTC
>JAFYDR010000212.1 GCA_017544725.1 Kiritimatiellia bacterium | reverse complement strand
GGACAGCCGGGCCTCCAGCGCGGTCTGGGCTTCGTCCATCTGGGCGTCGGTGATCCAGGGGTTGAGCCGCCGCAGGGCCGCACGGAGGTAACGCACAAGCAAAATCTGCCTGTACGACCGCGACGGCAACTACCTGAACGATTCTTTTTCAATCGCCTGTGTTCCACAGGACATCTGCCTCTCACCAGACGGTCAGTGGCTCTACGCCTCATCCATGAACAACGGGTACAGCAGCCATGTCTTTCGATACAGTACAACAACAAGACAGGGAGGAGAATACATCAGCAGCGGGCTTTTCCAGCCGCGTCACATCTTTTTCGGGGAGGACGGGCTTCTCTACGTCTGTAGCCGAAACACGGACGCGAACTCCGGTATCAAGGCGTTTGACTGTTCGGGGGCGACAGCCGTATTGAAAACCTTTTACAAGCCGTTGTACAACGGGACTCTCTACAGCGGAAACGGCGGAGGCTTTCTTGACCTAGCCAACGGTCAGGTTGTGATTCCGAGCGCATCAAGCAAAGCAATCATCTTCGACTATGTCGCGCCGGAAGACGCGACCGGTGCCACGATCACGCCCGTCGAAGTTGTCCCCAGCGATCTCAGCAACGCCTTCGGCGGAATGTTCCTCAATGGCGTGAACTTCATTTGTTCCTACGACAAGACGCCGAACGTCTCTTTCTGGAACGGAACCGAGAAAAAATTCTCGCGGACAATCCTGTTGCAAGTCTCTTCCCTGCGTACGCTCGCAAACATTCCACGCGCTGATCCCGATAGCCAGCTGGACTTTTTGGAGGCACGTTGGTCGTTTGACGAACCCGCCAACTCGCCGCTCTTCCGTGTAACGGAGGGTTCCAAAATCGGTTCTTACGACGTCTATCCCCGCCAATGGGTACAGAGTGGATCGACAGGCGTTTCCGGGACCGGACTGTGGTTCGGCGAGAATTCCCGCGCTGAGTTCTTGGATTCCAAGCAGATGATTTCGCCCACCAATGACTTCTCGCTCTTTTTCTGGATCGGGTTCCCCGAACCCGTCACCACCGGTCAGCGTACCTTGCTGAACACGATTGACGGCGGTGCCAACCGTTTTTCAATCGCCATCAATCAAGATCGGCGTGCGAACAAGTTCTGCCTCTTCCTCAACGGAGGCGTCACGCTCTATGGCGCGACCGACATCGACACGGACGGCAAGTGGCACCATCTGGGCGTGGTTCGTCGCGGCGACCAAATGGAACTTTGGGTGGACGGCGCAATCGATGCGTCGGGCACCTGCGCAACGAACGTTCCCATTGCCCAGAGAATCAACTGGCAGTTGGGGCAATTTAGTAATTCCTCCGATATGCCCGCCAAACGTTTCTTCTTCGACGAAATGGTTCTCTACGGTGGAGCGTTGACCACCACGGACATCCAGTCGATTTATTCCGCAATCGCACCAAACGGCGCGGCGGCGTTGACGGTTCCTACGGCGGCACCGGCGCAACCGATTGAAGACCTTAGCGCCGGTTCGCGTTTCGGCTCGTATGTGACGCACGTGAATGCGTTGGAGGGATATATTTCCTCCCCGTCCCTGTGCATCGACAGTGACGGCACCTACTGGCTGTCGCATGACTTTGGGCGGGAATGGGGAAAAACCGACAACACATCCGTCATCTTCAAATCCACCGATCAAGGTGCGACCTGGAGCAGGGTCGGGACAAGCATACTGGCAGGAGCGACGCTCGCCACCTTCGGCGAAAGCGGTATTCCGAAAATGACGGGACTCCAGAACGGAATCTTGGATCGTCCGCGAATTGCCACGTCCACAGATGGCGCGACATGGGTATCGCAGAATTCGGACATCCAATCTACGGGAGGAATGCATGCGCAAGTCCCGGTACTTTGGGACGGACGCTTGTGGTTCGCCACGAAAGATGGTGCCATCTCGTTCGTCTGGCAGAACGGAGAAATCTCCAGTTTCTCTCGCACAGGCGCATCGCCTCCGTCCGAGTTCATCGGCACGGCATACGAGTCGATTCGTCCCGGCATCTTGGGCGTTACGCCAGACGGACAAGAGCTCCATCTGTTCCGTCCGGAAAAACCGAAGGCGTCCTGGCTCAAAGAAGCGGAGGGGGTACTGCAATCTAGGATTATCAGTACCACTCAAAGCAAGACGTTCGCCCATATTCCCTTCCCTGGCGGATACAAGCACTTCGGGATGATCCACGATGAGGTGTCGGGACGCTGGTATGCCGTCTGTACGCCAGACCACCCGGCGACGCATACCGCCAACATCGCCTCCGTAAACCAGCGCAACACGCTCTCGCTTTACACAACGGCGGATTTGGAAAGCTGGTCGTTTGTGACCGACATCATCCCCGCAACGGATACCTGTATGACGTTGGGATTCAACGAACCTTCCCTCGCTATCGACGGAAACGACCTAGTAATCGCTTTCGGTGTCGCGGCACCGGACGGTGATACCGGCATCCGTTACACGAGCGAGTCAAATTTCCTTTGCGTCCGTCGCTTCGCAAACTTCCGTTCGCTGCCCCTGTACCGCAAGGGGCGCACGACCATTTACCACGTGCTCAACAGTGCCGCCTGTGTCTTGAAATACTGGTACTGCGAAGAAACCGGCGAGATGTTAAACGACGGGGTTTTCGTACATAAGGACACCTACGGTGGACAGACACTGAAAAATCTCAATGGACTTGCGGTCGGATCGACACGCGTTTTCGTGAGCGGGATCACGGCGGATGTCCCCTACATTTGGGAGTTCACGAAGGCCGGTGAATTCGTCCGGCTCTGGACCTTGCCGGGACGTATCGACGAGCTGGCACTGTCGCTCGACGAGAGGACGCTCTACGCCACCGACGCCTTCTCGAACAACTGCCTCTACCGTTGCGATCTCGCCTGTGGAACATTCACGAAAATCATCTCCTATGCGGAAAACAACGGCGCGATCAACACCTGCCGTGCGTTGGCTCCGCTTGCAGACGGAACGCTCCTCTTTGCCAACCGTACAGACTCCAAGGTTCAGCACATCGATTCGGAGGGAAATCTTCTCGAGACGGTCGTTGCCATCACAGGCGATAGTATGCCGCAAGCTCTGTACTATGATCGAAAGACCACCGACCTATACATCCTCCTAAAGAACGCAAGCGGTCCCCTCTACCGTTTCCAGAACGGGACGCTATCCCTTGTTGCCCGGACGTACGATCCTGACCCGTTCTCGCTTTTCCGTTGCGGGAATCATCTTTTCGGTGCCTATCTCATCGACGGTATCGGAGAGCTGACCTCATCAGGACGGCGGCTCTTGGTTCCGGGAACCGCCAGTTTAGGATGCGCGGCATCCTACACAAACCCGATCGGTACTCTCATCCTGATGCGGTAGTGCGCATAGTGCCGCGCCTAAAACGGCGCGGCGCATAACAGAAAGAAGAGAACGACAATGAAACTCAAAGGTTTGATTCCCCCCATGGTCACGCCGCTGAACGAGAGGCGGCAACTAGATTCCGTTGGAACGAAGAACATGGTGAAGCATTTGCTGGATGGTGGAGTCGATGGCATCTTCCTGCTCGGTACGTCTGGCGAAGGACCGCATCTGGACTATGCAGTCCGCGTCGCCCTCGTCCAGACGGTCTGTCGCCTCGTGAAGGGACGCGTACCTGTGCTGGTCGGGATCACGGAAACGAATCTGGATGCTGCGGTTGCATTCGCCAAGCAATGTAAGGCTTTTGGTGCAAACGGTGTTGTCGCCGCACCTCCCTACTACTTCCAGCTGTCACAGGAACAGTGCGTAGCTTGGTACACCGAACTGGCGAACCGCGTTCCGATCCCGCTCGTCATCTACAACATGCCCGCCCATACAAAAACCGTGTTGGAACCGGAAACGATCGTGCAACTCGCGCCGCATCCGAACATCGTCGGCATGAAGGACTCCAGCTCCATCATCGCGCTCTTCAACAAGTTCCGCGTTGCTCTGGCACCGTTCCGTGAGAAGTTCTCGCTCTTCATGGGGCCGGACGAGGCGATGGGCGAAGCGATTCTGTTGGGTGCGGACGGTGGTGTCTGCACAGGCGCAAACCTTTGGCCGAAAGCATTCGCCGAACTTTATCGCGCGGCGACAGAAGGTAACGTCGAAAAGGTTCGCGAACTGCAAGCGTTCACCACCTCCAGCAGTTATGATCTGTATGGACTCGGTCAGGGACAGATCGGCTTCCTTCAGGCAGTCAAGTGCGCCCTGTCCGAGATGGGGTTGATCCAAAACGTTCTCGCCGCTCCGTTTTCCCCGCTGGAAGGGCAAGCCCGCAAGCGCGTACAACGCGCACTACGACGGCTGACGCCGCAGTCAGTAACGACGATAAAGTGATAGATAGACGCGACGGTTCCGCGCCCGCGCATTTTTGCGCAGAGTCCGTACGGGGCGCATCTGCGCAATTCACCCATCTCATGCGCACGAGAGGATTTTGGAAACAACTAGAACAACCTGAAGGCGGCTACGCCGTCTTGGGAGGCGCAACGTCCCCGTTACCTTTATGGGATCGACTATTGGGCGCAGGAACGTTCATGAGGATAACTCGGAAAACTACCACATCTCGTCACTCGTCATTCGTCACTACTTCGCGCAGCGAAGTTGTTGTTTCCTTTTTCAAGCGATAGCAGAACGGGCAGCGAAAAACGCAGATGCGCCCGTTCGTACGGCGTGACGGCATCCCTAAAAGCTAGTAGCTAAAAGCTAGAAGCTAGAATGCGATATGTGCTTGAGGCAGGGCGGCGCGGATGCGGTCTTGTTCCTCGTCGCTTAACTTGCAACGGGTGAGCGAGAGGATTTGGAGACGACGCCAGCCACTGAGGTCATCCGGGAGTTTCGTGATCTTCGTCCCGTCGAGGTTGACCTGCCGGACTTTAGGCAGTTTAGTGAACCAGTCCGGGATCGTCTCAATCGGGTTGCCGTCCAACGCGACGTCTTCGAGCAGTGGCATTTCCTTGAGACACTCGGGAACCGCTGTGAACTGGTTCTTCTCCAGATAGATGCGCTGAAGCTTTTTCGCTTCCGCGAGCGTCGCGGGCAACGCGGTGAGCGCATTTTTGTTGAGCCGTAGCCAACGCAGTTCGGGCAACTTCCCGATTTCGTCAGGCAGTTTCGTCAGACCATTGCGATCCAAATTCAGGTACTTCAACGCAGCCAGTTGTCCGATTTCGGCAGGCAACTCTTTCAGTCCGTTGTCTGTGAAGTAGAACGTTTCCAGCGCGCTCAGGGAGAAAACCTCTTTCGGCATAGTCGCCAGCTTCGTCTCCGAGAGATCGAGCAGGGTCAGTCCCTTGAGTTGCTCCAGCCCCGCCAGATTGGCGACGCCCGTAGCACCGCGCAACTGTAACTGCGTCAACTTCGGCATCTCCGCGAACTCTTTTGGCACAGCCGCGAAAGGCTGGCCCGGCAACTCGATTGCCTGAACCTCCACGCGATTAGAAACGGCATCCGCCACGCTGTTTGCCGTAACCAGCCGTTCCGGCGCACTCTGCCGAAAACATCCCGACAGCAAGACCGCCGCCGACATCCATCCGATACAACAGAATTTCATCTTGTCTCTCCTTATTCTTCCGAAACGTCAAACGGAACGGGCTGGATCTCGCCATCAGCGTTCTTTGCCAGCTTTTCGATTTTCCGCTCGACTTCGTTCAACTTGTCCGTACAAAACTTGACCAGTCTCTGCCCTTCCTCAAAGGAGGAGATCATGTTGTCCAAGCTCGTCTCGCCAGACTCCATCGTTTGGACAATGGTTTCGAGACGGCTCAACGCCGTTTCGAAAGTAATCTCTTCCTTTTCTTTCTTCTGCGCAGCCATGTGCCCTCCGTCCTTACTCGTTGTAGGAAACGTGCGACGGATCCAGCTCCAGCGGGAACCAGACGCGATACGACGAGGTGTCGTCCCAAGTGTTTCCCGCCGAGGCAAAATCGCAGAAGTGGACAATCTGCGGTTTCCGGTTTTCAGGATTCTCCGAGTGGAGACCCGTCGGCAACGCGAGCGTGTATGCCTGCCAGATGTCCGGATTATCCGTGCGAACGGAACGAGCTTCCAACGGCTTGTCAACGGGGAAGGAACGGATCGCCTCGCCGATGTCACCGTCGTGGAAACGCATATCGCGAGCCAACACGATCGGTCCGCGCGTGAAGGCGACAAAGTGGTTCTGTACCTGTGCACGACAGACCATCTCGAACGAAAGTTCGATCACATCGCCGGGCGTCCATGTCCGTTTGATCGCCAGATACGTGCCGGGCTTGACGTCTTTCACAGGCTGACCGTTGACCTTGGCGGACGCGCTCGGCGCCCATGCGGGGATGCGTAGCTTGAGTGTGAACTCCAGCGGCTTTTCCGTGCGGTTCCAGATCGTAACCGCCCCTTCCTTCGGGTAGAGCGTGTAGGTCTCGAATGTCACCTTCTCGTTCAGTTTCGGAAGGGTCACGGACGCACGTGACGAAGAATAGAGGTTGAGAATCGCCGTGTCGCCGTTCGCCATCAGCAACGAGCGGACGAAGACAAGGAATCCACGCGGGCCGTTCGCGTTGCAACAGTTGGTCAACATCTTGCAATGGTCCTCGCCGGGGGAACGGAAGCCCGAAAGCAGCAGATACTGCGAGAAGATGGAACCGTCGCGGTTCAGCGTGGCGAGGAAGGAATTGTAGAAGGTCTTCTCGATTTCATCGGCGTACTTGAGGTCGCCCGTCACCGACAACAGTTTCTCGCAGAAACGCAGCCAAGTCGTCAGCACGCAGGTTTCCATCGTCTTGGAGAACGGCTGCACTTGGCGAGCCTTGCCGTGATACCAGCACTCGTGGGCGGCGGCGCCCCCCGTGATGTTCACCTCGGTCTCGACAATGCTCTTGGCGGTTGCAACCGCCGCGTCCAGGCAACGCTTGTCGCCGGTCGCCTCGTAGTATTCGAGCAGTCCCTGATAGCAGGACATCATCTCGTAAGCTTTGCGTCCGTTAAGCCATCCCCACCATACGTCACCCTCTTTCGGGCGATCGCCCACGGCAACACCTTCCAGAGCCAAATCGATCAGGCGCGCACCGTCCTTCGTGTCGTTCAACTGCGAAACGATGTACGACGCAAAATCGAGATACTTCTTGTCCTTCGTGCGGTTGTAGAGCCAAACGATCGGTTCCAGCACGGAGCAGCTCGGCATTCCGCGGTAATTGCCTGTCTTGTACAGATCTTTCTTTCCCGGACCGAAGACGGAGAGGAGGTAGTCTGCCAGTTTCCGTGCGGCGGCAATGGCTTCCGCGTCGCCCGTCTCGTCATACTGATGGATCAGTCCGAGCAGGGTGTACTTCATTCCCCACACATCCCAACCACCACCGCAACGGTTCCCTTCGCGGTAATTGCCGATGTATCCGTCAGGCAACTGCGTGGCTATCACGCGCTTGGTGGACTCCGCGATCTTCTGCTTGAGGAGTGGACATCCGGTGTAGGTTGCGAACGGCGCGGCGGCGTGCATGTACTTGCCCCAGAACTCCGTCTGCCAAGCACCCGTCTCGTTTTTGTTCTGAAAGACTAGAGCAAAATAATTGGGATCTTCCGCCACGACATGGTTGCGGATGCAACTGTCCAGACGAGAACCAACGTATCCCATGATCTTCACGTCATCATACTTCGCGACTGTGCTAGACTCTGCAGCGATTCCCGTACCCGCAAAGGCCACCGCGACAACAGACCAAACTAAAAAGCGATTCATACTCTCTCCTTGCCGTGTAAAACGTGGGGATTAGTGTACCACAAGCCGCCCCACCAATCAACTTCGCATTTTTGGGGGTACGTAGAGGTCGGGCGCATCTGTGTAATTCACCCATTCCGTACGCACGAGAGGATTTTGGAAACAACCAGAACAACTTGAAGACAGGCGGCAAAGCCGCCAGCGGGTTAAGCATGTTATGCTGGTTAAGCGTGTTAAGCGAGAGGAAGGCAATAGGTAGCAGGGAGTAGGCAGTAGTGGCGGTGGGGACTTCGCAGCAGCTGAGAAGCGGGGACGATGGGGACAATGGAGACAATGGGGACGGGGGTTTGGCCGCCAGTCTCACCAGTCCTGCCAGTCCAATGCGGCGTGTGTGTGTGTCGTCTGTCGCATGTCATCGGTAGCTATCGATTGCAATCGAATGGGAGGGACGCGCTCCGTCGCGTCCGTTGCGTGATGATGACGATGCTCTCGTCGACGAAATCGAAAGTTTTCCCCATGAACATTCTCTCGTGTGCTACGCAGGCGAGTTAGCCCGCGCT
>JAFYDR010000211.1 GCA_017544725.1 Kiritimatiellia bacterium | reverse complement strand
GAATTGGCGATTGATCAGCTCCCCTAACGCACGGACACCGAACAACTCGGTCGCGTAGTGTCCCGCGAAAATCGCGTTCATGCCAAGATTCTCCGCTTGCGTGTACCCGACCAGTCCCGATTCTCCCGTAAGGAATACATCCAGCCCCAGTTCGTACGCCTGCTCCACATCGTCCGCCGCACCGCCGGAAACAATTCCGATGCTCTGAACGGTCTTTTTCCCGAACGGAAGTGCTTGGATGTTCGGGGAGACGAACTTGCGGACGCGATCACAAAACGTATCGAACGGGACAGGCTCCGGAAGTTCCCCCTTGAAACCAATGGTGTTTCCGCGATAGGAAAAAGCGGGCGTCATCTTGCCAACGCCCAGCGCACGGCAGAGTTGCGCGTTGTTCCCATAGACAGGATGGGCATCAAGCGGAAGGTGCGCGGCATAGAGCGCGATACCATGTTCGACAGCAAAGGAGACGAGACGGTAGTTCAATCCCGTGATTCGCTTAAGCGAGTCTCCCCAACTAATCCCATGATGGCAGATCAGCAAATCCGCTCCTTGCTTCGCCGCCTCCTGCAACGCACGCAACGAACCGTCCACGCCGCAGAGAATCTTTGTGACCGTTCCGCCGTTTTCAATCTGAAGCCCGTTGTTGGAAACGTCCTGAAAATTCGAGAGTTCCAAGGTGTCGTCCAGGAACCGGACAAGCTGCTGCAGTTCCATGATGAAACGCTCCTTTCCTGTCGGTTGCGTTTATCCTCAGTCCTTGATCGCTGCCACTTTCTTGCGCGCGTCCTCCAAGAACGGCGCAAGCGGTTCAAGCGTTTCGGTGAACTTCGTGTCGAGAAATGCGTCCGCAGCCGCGTTCGCCATCATCTCGCCCCAAATCATCTGCCCCATGCACAGGACATTGGCATCATTGATCGCGCGGCACATCTTCGCCGCAAAAACGCTTTCCACCACCGCCGCACGGACACCCTGAAAACGATTGGCGATCATGCTCATTCCCATGCCAGTACCGCAGAACAAGAAGGCTCGTTTCGCCTCTTTCCGTTGCAAGGCACGACACACATCCACAGCGGACTCGAAGTAGGGTTTCTCGGGGGTCTCTCCCGTCGCCCCCAAATCCACCACGGCGAAACCGCGTTCCTCCAGATGCCTTGCGACCACATTTTTCAGCGTGACGGCAAACGGATCTGCCGCCACCAGAATTGTCTCTTTCTTCTGACGCGCACGAGCAACCTGTTTCTTTCCAGTCGTATTCTTTTTCATGTGTTCTTCCTCCCATTGACAACGGACACCTACCCAAGGCATCCGTTGCAAACTCCATCCATCCAACACGCGGATTCCGCGACACGACACGGAAACTCGGATTACATCAGTCCGGCGACAGCGGCTCCGATTACGGGGCTTTCATCAACGCGAATCAATTCGTAAGAGATGCCGCGTGGCGCGAGAATCTTTTGCAGTTCCGTCTGCACGCGGTTCCGGTACTGTCCCGTGCGAGTGCGGTGGTAGGTCGATCCGTCCACGTTCACGCAGACGGGACGCGCGGGATCACGTCCCTCGCCCGTCTTCAGAATCGCGCTGGCGATGTTCACCGCCGCCAGCACCGCAGAACGTTCATAAACCGGCGTGCAGAGATCGACTATCATCTGCTGGTCTTGCGCGGTGAAAGCCTCGTTCAGGAAGGGATTGTTCGCTTCCGGCGTTCCGTCGCAGAAGTCGTCCAACTCCTTGTTGCCCACGGTCTGCCAGGTGTCGAGAAGCTGCCTTGCAGACTCGGAGAGCAAACCGGCTGCCGCCGCCAGACGGAGAACGATGAATCCGATACGACCAAGATACGCACCTGAAATCATCTTCTCGAAGGTGAAGAAACCTGGATCGATCGTTTCCGCGTCCATCAACTGATCGAAGCGCGACTGGCGAATCGCACGGAAGGCACCCGATTCCACATTGATTGCCATCGATGCGTTGGGATCGATATCCTTGCGCTTCACAATGTTGCCCCCCTTCTCCACGTAGGCCGTGTTCGTCCCCGTTCCGAGAATGAACCCGACATAGGCAGAGTAATCGCGGGCGACTCCCACGCTCTTTCCCGCGAGCAACGTCGCAACCGTATCGTTCAGGATCACCACATCGTGCTGGAGTCCGCGCTTCGCCAGATGGCGTTTCAGACCAGAGCCGATCAAAGTGCCGACCACGGACGGAACCTCAATCTGCTTGCTCCAGTGGAGCAGACGCGCATCGCAATCGGGTAGAATCTCTGCCGGGTAGGAGAAGCAGAAACCAATCTTCTCGGCCTTTTCCGCCTCCGCAAGCGGCGCGACGAACTCGGCGAACTCCTCATAGAATTCAGACTCGCTCAACTCGCCCTGCGTTCCCGGCATCGGACGCTTGTCAAACCGACCGATGTGTGGGTTCCCCTCCTTGTCAATCCGCACAACCGCCGCACGGAGATTGGTGCCGCCCGCGTCGAGCACGATGACGGGCTTGTCGGTCTGAACCGGCTTGTCAGGATAGATGAAGGACGGGATCATCATCAGCGATGATGGCGCCCCGCAAAGCCCCGCTTGCATTTCACTCGCAAATGTGCGCAACAGTTCTTCCCGGTCAATCCCCGGAACATTCAAACCGTTTTCCGCCAAAAACTCGACAGCTTCCTTCTTGTCACTCATCTCCACGCTCCTTCGTTACAAATCCTCATACCAATCTTGCGTCTTTTTCTCCGATTTCCCGTCCCCGGCGGAGTCACGCTTCTCCTGCGTATTTTCCAACGCATCCTGTTTTTCCTGAGCCGAAAGCAGATGACCGGGAATCGACAGATGTTGGTCGTTCACCTGAAGACGGAAAAAGCGGATGTGCTGCCATTCGAACGGGGTAAAGAATGCGACAGGTACACTGGCAAGGATGCCGCCTCCCGCCGAAACGGTCGCCGGTTCAGAGACCAACCGTAACAAATCGCGATTCTTTTCCGCATCCGCATGCAACAAAGGATGCAGGCGAACGCTGTTCCCAGTCGAATGATCCTTGCGGGCATATTCGAGGACGAGCGTCGGAACCTTCAAATCGTGCAGGGTATTGTTGATGATGGTGAGTTCGGCATACGAAACGGGACGTTCCGCCTTCAGCCTCCGATTGAACTCTTTCGTCCGAGGCGACTGATCCGAGAAGCCGTTGATGACCACCTGAATCCCCTCGTGTTCGACTTTCCCGTACCAGCCATCCTGATAAAGATCCCCGCCGCCAGCCTGAGATTCGGAGGGAGTTGCGGAAGCGTCCGCCTTCGCAGGGGAAGTACTGTCAGCGGCTGGTACCGTCGATTCAGAGGTGACTTTCGTTTCGTCATAAACCCAGCGATCCGTTCTGGCTCGCATGTAATAGACGATGTAGCCGATGAGCGCAAACGCCAAGAGAAATCCAATACGCAACCGCTTGGCGACCCGGTGACTGTGCAAATGCGTTTGAAACACCAATGCGTAAAGACCGGAAACAATCGAGAGCAGACAGAATGCACCGACGGCCCAGATCACGCCGTCGCCCGGCATCGGCTCGTTGTTGGCATTGGCGATGCAGTAGGCGATTCCCAGCATGATCGCGCCCATGCTTGCGGAGATCGCCGAAATCGCGGCTGCTGAACGCGCTGAATCGCCCGAAAGGATGGTACGGCGGAAATGCCCGCCTCCCCCACCCCCGCCG
>JAFYDR010000210.1 GCA_017544725.1 Kiritimatiellia bacterium | reverse complement strand
CCGGGACCTGTTTGCTCGTCATCTCCATTTCCTCACTGTGGCACATACAAAAGAAAGAATAAAGCCAAAATAGCATATTTTTTGAGATAAATCCAGCAAAAAATTCGGTTTTTGGGATTTTTTGCGGAGGCGGGAGACATCGCCGTCGCTAACCGGGTAAGCATGTTAAGCCAGATAGGCGTGTTAAGCTGAGAGGCGGGAAAGCTGAGAGGCGGGGACAATGGGGACGATGGAGACAATGGGGACGGGGTAGCCAGCGGGAAGTCCTAGTTGTCCCGGTAGTCCTGTTCACTGCACCCGATTGCTATCGACTGCACTCGATTGCTATCGAAAAACTAACAACTAGTGGCTGGAGGTTGTGCGCTCCGTACACTCGCGGTCACGGTGTGGAGGCAGGTGCGGAGGAGACCGTTGGGACCGATTACGCCGAATTCCTTTCCGGCTGGGCAGGGTTGGAAGGCGGGGTCGGCACAGCGTTTACGGAGTGCCACAGGTTGTTTGCGACATTCGCAGATCATCTCGTCGCAAAACGAATACGGAACGCCTGCGTCTGGCAGGTTCCGAATCTCCTCCTTGACCGCCTCCCATTCCTTACGGGTGAGGAGCAGGTCGAGTCGTTCGCGTGCGCGGCCTTCCGCCATGGTCGGACCGATCTGGATGGCGGCAGCTCCGGAGAGCGCAACCGCACAGAAGAGGTCGGCAGCTTCACGCCTGTTTGCGGAGGTGATGGTGATCCCCACGCTCATCGGCCAGTCGAGTTCCTTCGCACGGGCGAGAAGTCGCAGGATGCGGACATAGGTTCGGCGCGTCCCGGTCATCTTCGCGTAGGTGACGAGTCCCTGAACGCTGGTGGAAATCTCCGTCCGCAGTTCCTTCAGCTTCAGGATCAGTTCCTCGGTCAAGCGGCTGGCGTTGGTGTATAGGGTGAGTTTGGCATCGGGCATCCGTTGTCGCGCATGACGGATCAGTTCCAGAATGTCGGGGCGCAACAACGCCTCCCCTCCAGTGAAAAGCAGGTCGTTCACACCGTTGTCAGCGCATTCGTCCAGAATCTGCGTCCATTCCTCAGTTGTCAGTTCGCGGTCCGCCAGCTCCGGGAACTCGTGCCAGACACAGTAACAGTAGGGACAGCGGAAATTGCAATGCGCTGTCACTTCCAAAATGAGATGTGGGGGAAAGCGCGTCATGTTACGGGGTGCCTTCGTCAAGGTAAACCTTCACGTCCCCATCCCAGCAGTGATACACCTGTTGGCTGGAACGGGAGAACTTCATCGTGGTGTCTCCGTCTTACGGACGTTTTTCCGGAGGCGGCAACGGCTTACCGGGAGGAACCACCGTTTTCTGCTTGTCCTCGTTTACGCGGTTGGTCGCGGGAGCGGGCGGACGCGGTTGCGAGACAACGAGGATGCGTCCCTCGCGGAGACGGGCTGCATTCTGCGGCAGAATCCCGTTCAGACGGCACAGTTCATCGATCGACAGTCCGTACCGTTGCGCGATGCCGGAGAGCGTTTCGCCGCGCTGCACGCGGTGCGTCTTCACCGGATCCATCACGGTCTGCTCAGCCGTCTGCGGAACGGTTCTGGGAACCATGCCGTCGGTAAAGACGATACCCGGCCGCTCGTTGCGGCGGTTGTCGGTTTTCGGGGGGACGTGAATCTTACTGCCTTTGGGGTGTGCCGTGGGCGGTTGCTCGTTACGTGCGTTTGGTTTTTGCGGCATCTTCCCTGCCGTGCGATGCTTCGCATTCACCTCGTTGCGCACGTTCGGTTTCGGCGGATTCGCCACCTCACCCGTGGTCACGCAGACGTTCGGCTTCTCGTTGCACACATTCGGCTGTTCCGGTTGCGGGAGCGGATTCTGCGCGGGCGGTGGCTGCGGTTGCGCGACGGCACCTCCCGCAAGCAACCCGGCGACGGGCAGACCGAGTTTCAGCGCATTCCTGATGTTTTGATAAATCTCTCTGTTCGAACTGGCAAGTTTCATCCTTCCCTCCTTTCGATCAAACCAAAGTATAGCAGAAAAATCGAACTGCAACAACAGGAGATTTGGGCGGCAGCGGCGGTATCCGCCGCTGCCGCTAGCCGGGTAAGCGAGTTAGGCTAGTTAAGCGTGTCAAGTCGAGAGATGATGTGGCGGATGTCGTCGGGAAATCCCGGTTGTTCCGGTAGTCCTGTTCACTGTACTCGTTTGCATTCGACTGCTATCGAAGAAATAGTCCTACCACCTAATAGCTGACAGCTAAAAGCTACCCAAAAAACAATTAAAATCCGTTGTTGCACAGAGCGGGAAAAAGCGGTATTATAGAGGGCGTTCACGGTGAGAACGGTGGACAGTAAGACTTTGCAAAGCGTACTTACGGAGAGAAGTTCCTATGAAGAAAATGTTGTTCAGTTTGTTGGTGGCTGGGTTTGCGGCATTCGGCGCGGTTGCGGCGGAGGAGCAGAAAGAGGTCAGTTGGCCTGTCTTCCTCGGTCTCAACGATGTGGCTGATGTCGATCTCATCGGTGTCCGTTTCAACCTTTATAATGGTCATGTCGATCAGATGACGGGTTTTGATTTCGGTATCGCCGGTCACGCCAATGATTTTTACGGGCTGCAGCTGAACATCATCCGCAACGAGGCGGTGGATATCCTCGCCGGTGTGCAGATCGGTATCTACAACTCCGCCGGACGTTCCGACATGCTGGGATTTCAGGGCGGGCTGTGGAACGAAGCGGGTTCCGTGTACGGCATTCAGGCCGGACTCGTCAACCTGGCGGATTACTCCGACGGATTCCAGATCGGCTTGATCAACCGCACGGAGGGGATGCACGGGTACCAGATCGGTATCGTCAATATCATTCGCGATAGCCAGGTGCCTTTCTGCCCCATCATCAACATCGGTTTCTAGTTCATGCAGATTAAACCTTTTGCTGCGCTCCGTCCCCAGCCCTTGCTGGCGGCGGAGCTTGCGTCCGTTCCGTATGATGTTGTCGATACGGAAGAGGCACGGAAGCTCGCCGAGGGAAACCCGAACAGCTTCCTGCATGTGGCCCGTCCGGAGATCGACCTGCCCAAGGGGATCGATCTGTATTCCGACGCGGTCTATGCGCAAGGCGTGAAGAATTTCCAGTCACTTCAGGATCGTGGTGTCCTTTTCCGCGAGTCCGAACCGAGCCTTTACCTCTATCAGCAGGTGATGGGAACCCATGTTCAAACCGGTGTCGTCTGCTGTTGCTCGATTGATGATTACGCCAACCAGGTCATTCTGCGCCACGAGAAGACGCGAAAGGACAAGGAGGACGACCGTACGCGTCATACGAGCGAGCTGAACGCCAACACGGGTCCCGTTTTCCTGACCTATCGCGCGACAGCGGAACTGAACCGTCTGATGGAACAGACGATGAAGCAGGCTCCGCTTTACCAGTTCACCGCCACCGACGGCATCTGCCACACGGTGTGGCGCGTGACCAACGGGAATGAACCGTTTGTCCGTGCTTTTGCGGAGGTGCCTGTCGCCTATGTCGCCGACGGTCATCATCGTGCCGCATCCGCCTTCCGTGTCGGATCGGAACGCCGTCTCGCCAACCCGAATCATACGGGTGACGAGGAGTATAACTGGTTCCTCGCCGTGCTCTTTCCCGCCGACCAGCTTCAGATTCTGCCGTACAATCGGTGCGTCGCGGATCTGAACGGGTTGACGCCCGAGGAGTTCTTGCGCAAGACGGGCGAGATTTTCTCACTGGAGAAAGCGGATCGCGCCGTCCCGAAGGGATCGCGCGAGGTCTGCCTCTATCTGCAAGGTTCGTGGTATCGGATTTCATGGCCGGAGTTCAAGTCGGATCCTGTCAGCGCGTTGGATGTCAGCGTACTTCAGAACCGGTTGCTCGCTCCGCTATTGGGAATCGACGATCCTCGCACGAATTCCCGTATCTCGTTCATCGGCGGAATTCGCGGAACGCAGGAGCTTGAACAGCGCGTGGATAGCGGACGGGATGCCGTCGCGTTCTCCATGTATCCGGTGACGGTCGAGCAAATGATGGCGATCGCAGATGCCAACGCAATCATGCCGCCCAAGAGCACTTGGTTTGAACCCAAGCTCCGTTCCGGTCTGCTGATTCATACCTATTGAGCGCGCGGCGGCGGCTGATGCCGCCGCCAGCTGGTTAAGCGTGTTAAGTTAGTTAAGCGTGTTAAGCTGGTTAGGCGTGTCAAGCTGAGAGACGGGGCGGCAGACGCCGCCAGTGACGAGTGACGAGAGGGCATGTGTTGCTTGTCGCGCCTCATCGAAAGCCGTCGATTACAATCGAAATTTCCCATGTAGGTTTTGCATGGTGCGCGTTCGCGCACCATCCAAACACCAACCATCGCACTACCGCACTAATCCTCCATAATGGCGAACCAGCGGCGGGAGTTCTTTGCTTCAGCGGTAACGCCAAGGGTGGCGGGTTTGCTGGGCGTCAGTAGCGCAGTGGGAACGGTGAGCGTGAAATAACCTAGTTCGTCTGTCGTGGTATCGCGCTTGTAGCGCAGGGTGCAACCTTCGCCTTTCCACTCGGCGTTCTCCCACGAGATCTGAGGAATGTCAATGACCTTCTTGCCATTGAGCGAGAGTGCGAAAGCCGCTTGCGGTTGTGCGGGATAGCCCATACCACCGGCGAAGATAAAGTCGAAGGTTGGTTTCTCCTTCACATTGGCGGGAACAGGTTGTGTTTCCCAGACCAGTTCCGTCTTTCCCTTCAGCGCGCGAGAGATGGCCATCCGTGAGAATCCATAGAGGACATCTTCCGCCTTGTCGGAATGATCCCCCAAGCGAATCGTGCGTTGCCAGCCATTGCAGACGGTCGGTGCGTCGATCTCAATTCGACTCTTGGGGGCAAAGCGATCGGAGACGGCGTACTCGACCAGTCCGTCCAGCATCGCGGCGGCCTCTGGCGTGTCAGCGAACAGATTTAATCCGAAGCTCAGAATGGCGGCTCCTTCTGCGATCTGCGCTTGCGCCAGATAGAGGAAACAGCGTTGACCTCCCTCGCCGACGATCAGCATGTCATCTTGCGACAATCCCATGAACGGTAGCTGCCGCCCCTTGTTCAGAATCAGACGGAAGAACAATGGCGACAGATAACCCTCGTGCGGCAATGCGGAGAGTGCCGGATGATCTGCGATTGCGGTTCCGACTTGATTCCCCATCCACCACCAGCCGAGGGAGACGTTTGGATGCCCGGTCTCCCCCGCCATGGCGATAACGCGTTGACCGTGCGCCAACGCTTCCACAGCCATCTTGGAGCCGTATTCCGCGATAACGACCTTCGCGCGGGCGGCATCCGCCGAATCCAGCAATCCGCTGTAACGTGCGTCCAACGCTTGGCGGAAACGCGGTGCGACAGCGATTCCGCTTCCGTCGCGTTTCGCACGCTTCGGGAAAATCCAGAAGTCCCACGTGTTCGAAACTCCGCTTACATCTGCCGTAAGCGTCGCTTTGACGGGCTTCTCGACCACAGGAAAAACAATCTTTGCAGACGCCACCTTCCGTGCCGGACCGAGTGCGAGTTCGCCCGCGATTGGGATTCTCCCCTGAACGGGCGAACCACCCACTTCCAACCTCCAATTGAGCGAAGCGTCTTTCAGCGGTTCTTCGCCGAAGTGTGCGAAGAGGAAGTCGGCATCGAGCGTATCGCCCGAAGTGAAGATGCGGTTTTCGCCAGACGTGTCGAGGAGGACGCAGGAAGGACTGTTGAAGCGAGCGAAATCCTCCGCCGAAAAACCGCCGCGCTTCGACTTCCAGAACGGGTTGAAAAGTCCCTGTGCCGTGTAGGTCTCGCCCTGCTCCACCACCACATCGACAATTGTCCAAAAGATGTGTCCATCGCAGTACGGATCAAGTCTCGCCGCCTCGATGCCCTGTTTCTGGTAGTGGCGCTGGAGCGCGTTCTGCGCGTCCTGCAGACGGTCGCCCCACGTGTGGTCGAGACCGAACTTCGCGAGCCAGTCCGCCCGCCCCTTCCGCGTGGCGGGCGGTAGCCACACACCCGTGTAGAGCGCCTCGTCGCGCGAGTCGCACTTGATGCAGAGGTTCAGGTATTCGTGCGTGACGAACGGACGCTCCGGATTCACGGTGCCGCGTGGCCACGGCTTGATCGGGCCGCCCAGGTAATCCGCCGCTTCGGGCGGATTGATCCAGTCCGCATGGCAGTCCTGGTTGATTTTCAGGCGGTCGGGGTCCATCGCCTTCACGTAGGCGTGCAGGCGCGCGTCGAGCACTTTGCCGAACGAACCCTCGTTGCCCATCGAATAGACGGCGAAGGAGGGATGGCGGCGGAAGTTCCGGTAGAGCTCCGTCACATCGCGTTTCGGGTCGAAGGCGAAGCCCTCGGTGGGCGAGTCGCTGTAGTACGGCAGCTCGGGCTGGATCATGATGCCGAGCTCGTCCGCCGCCTCGTAGTACTCGGGCAGCTCCGTG
>JAFYDR010000209.1 GCA_017544725.1 Kiritimatiellia bacterium | reverse complement strand
GCTGCTTGGTCGCTATTGCTCGGGGTTCATGAACTGAATTCTGCTGGAATCGTCAGCAGTTGGAAAAAGAGGCCGACCCCGCGCATGCGGAGTCGGCCTCACTGCATTTTGATTTAAAAACACGAGGAACCATAGCCCAACAGGCAGGAGGCACTTGCTTGAGGTGCAAGGCAGTGCGGGTTCGAATCCCGCCGGTTCCACCAAACTTAAAGAGGATTGTGACATGAAGAGAGAAGATTCGATATGTGCGGCAATTGAGCACGGGGACGAACGGGGGTGGGAAACACTCTACGCGACCTTCGCGCCTGTTCTGCGTGCCCTTGCCGTTCGGCAAGGATGCGGCGAGCCGGATGATGTTGTTCAGGATGTTTTCGTCAAGTTCGTCGTGGCCGTCCGGAGCGGCAAGTTCTATGTGCGGAGCGTTGCTGAAACATGCGCTTACCTGAAGAAACAGGCGTTTCGTCAGGTGATCGACTGCTATCGAAGGGAGAAGGCCCGGTGTCGCGATGTGACGGTTGAGTTTGACGAGTTCGCGGTACCGATCCGGGCTGTTACGCCGGAGATTGTGGAGGCGCGCGAGGAGGCCGAGATCCGAATCCGGTTACGTGCACGCGCCGTGGCCTGCTGGCGTTGCTCTGACCGCACGCGGGCGATCTTTGAGGCCTGTACTTCAGGCGGGCGGACTGCGGTGGAAGTCGCGCGGGAGTTCGGGGTTTCGCCGGGGACTGTGCGCATCATTCGCCATCGAGGTCTTGCGAAATTGATAGCGAAGGGAAAAGTCGTGAGAGAGGTGTAACGCTTTCAGGCGGAATGCGTTTAGGGGGATGTAGTGATTTGTGAAAAGGCGGGATTGACTGGAGTGGTTCCCAGCGGCAGCCTCATAAGCTGCAGGACGTCGGTTCGAATCCGACTCCCGCAACCAATCGGATGTAGCACAATGGTAGTGCGCCGCGCTGTTAACGCGGGTGTTGCTGGTTCGAGTCCAGCCATCCGAGCCATTTGTAAGAAATGCTGCGCCATCTTCCCATCGGCTTTTGCTGTTGGCACGCTTTGTGCTTAGTGGGAGATGTTATGAAAGATTGGATTACGATAGATGGATCGCAGGGCGAGGGCGGCGGACAGATTCTCCGCACCTCGCTGACGCTGAGTGCGATTACGGGACGCGAGATCGAAATCGAGAAGATTCGCGCCGGACGCGAGAAACCGGGACTCAAGCGTCAGCATCTGACGTGCGTCAGGGCCGTAGCGGAAATCTGTGGGGCCAAAGTTTCCAATGTTGATGTTGGCTCAATGGAATTGGATTTCCGGCCCGGCGTAATCAAGGGTGGTGACTACCGCTTCGATGTCGGGACGGCGGGGAGCGTGACGCTCGTCGCACAGACCGTCATACCTGTCCTGTTGAAGGCGGACGGTCCTTCGACGGTCACGATTACGGGTGGCACGCATGTTCCGTTTGCGCCGATCTGGGAGTTCTTCGTTGAGACGTATCTTCCCGAGCTTCGGAGGATGGGTGCCCGCATCGAGGCGGAGCTGGAAACGTGCGGATTCTACCCAGCGGCGGGCGGCGTCGTGAAGCTCAGGGTGTGGCCGTTTGCGGAGGACGCAGCGCCGGGCGAGTACAAACTCACGGATCTCGGTACGTATCACGGCGGGAAGGTCGTTGGTGTCGTTTCGGCGATTTCCCCTTCCATCGCAGAGGCGGAGGTTGGCATTGTTGCGCGGCAGCTTGTGGATCTTGGTCTCAAACCGGAAGTGCGGAGCGTCGAGTC
>JAFYDR010000208.1 GCA_017544725.1 Kiritimatiellia bacterium | reverse complement strand
TCAGATACATGACGAAACGATACGACCCGTTCATAGGATTGTACGACTTTGGCGACAGATGGTATAGCATCGCCCTGAGAAAATGGATCAGCCGAGACCCGTTAGGCGAGGACGGCGGAATGAATCTTTATGCATTCTGCGAAAATGATCCGGTGAATAAATTCGATCCAAATGGGTGTATTCCGTTGGACACGGTTTGGGATATCGGCAATATCATCTACGACATCTGCGTGGGTGATGACGTTGCGCTCGCCGCAGACACGGCGGCACTTATGCTTCCTTATGTTCCCGCAGGATCGACAAAGCTTGTCAAGGCCGCGCGCCTTTCCAATGTGAAGAAGATATGTCCAGGGGCGAAGTCGATGAAGGTCACGTATGAATATCTACCGACCGCGCAATACAAGTATAAGCATACATTGAGCCACGCAAGCGGTAAAAGTTGGATCAAGGGGACGATGAACGGGTCTGCCAAGTTCAATCCAGGCTGGGGCGATACAGAAATTAAAGGATTGATCGAAGAAGCGTTCAGCAAAGCAAAGGCACAAGGCAAAATCAAGCCTTCACACTTGACGGTTTTATTTACGACACGGGTAGAACAGTCGGAGCTGCGAATGGAAGACTCACCACCAAGATCAAGATTCATGTGAATTCCGATGGACGGAATCTACATGCTTACCCATGCCATTGATAGATGCGAGGTTTAATCATGGATACTGATGTTTTCAAGCTGATCAAGGAAATCGTTGAACGTAACGAGGCGGCAGAATACTATTCATTGGAGATACTCACCGACGACAGAAGCGGTGAACGGTGTTTGACTTGTGACAATAACTTGTCGTTCCCTGAATGTTCGTCTGAATGGATGTTTTCAGATGTGTCGGACGATGAGGCGACCGTTCTGTTGACCGCTTCCATAGAACGCAGCAATCTTTTTACTTATGAGATTCATTGCCATCTTTCAAGGCTTATGGCGGTCAAAGGGAAGTTGGTGAGCAGTCGGATGGATGATGTTATAGCGACAACAGACTGGAGTTCTTGGGCATCGCCTACATTCTTATTGTCCTATCTCGCCGTCAAGTCTGATGGTGCAGAATGGATATTGCGTCTGTTGGATGTTGTTCCTAACGATGCACGGGACGGCCTTTTTACCGCCTGCTGGTATAGCAAAGACCCTCGTGTACAATCACGACTATGCGAAAAATTCGAAGAATGGGCAAAAGATCCGACATGGGGCGGTGGCGACAGAGAGGGTGCGTGGCTCAAGTATTTTCTCGGCAAGTGGATTTCGGAAGAAACCTTCACTTATGAAAGATTGGAGAATCTTGTCGTATGGCACTTCCAGCACGAACATCGATTCCTCTAATTTTCTCGCTAACAAAATGTCAAGCTGAAAGTCACACGCAAGGTGATATACACATTCACCCCAAAATCCTCTCGCGCGCATGAGATGGGTGAAATACGCAGATGCGCCTCTTGTTATAAACAGCAATATCGTACTTGTACAATAGTGCGTGTTTGGGGTATAATACACGGCAAAGAGGCAATTAGTTACAAATGCGTTTGACATCGCAATAAACATGGCGAAGAACGGAAACAGCAGCCTGGAACGGGCGAAAAAGCAGAAGAAGGACGAGTTTTACACGCGCCTTGAGGACATCGAGCGCGGCTGTGGGTTGTTGTGCCTCCATGATTGGATTGGGATCAGGAGGTGGAAATGAAGAGAGAAAGCATGAAACGGGGGGAATATGCGAAGTGGTTGCGTTCCGTCAAGGCGCAGATTCGCAGGGCGCAGGTAAAGGCTGCCGTCAGGGTGAACATGGAGCTATTGCAACTCTACTGGGACATGGGGCGCGACATCGCGGAGAAGCGGCTTGACGCGGGTTACGGCAGCGGGTTCTTCGAGCGCCTGAGCTGTGACCTCAAGGCGGAGTTCCCCAACATGGAGGGGTTCTCGGTCACGAATCTAAAATATACCAAGAGATTCTACCTTTTCTACACCTCCGCAATTCTGCAAAAATCTGTTGGAGGATTGGATGCGGGAGAGATTGTGCAACGTGGCGTTGTACAATTGGCGTTGGCAAATCGTCACCAGCCTGGTGACGATTTGGAAACCGGGAATATTTTGCAACAGCCTGTTGCAAAATTGAATACAGCGAAATCAGATGTTGTAAATCGTCAGCAAGTTGCTGACGAATTCGGAGATGCCTTCTTTGCGATTCCGTGGAGACACCATTTCGAGATATTCACCCATGCCAATGGTAGAGGGAACGATTTCCAAAGGTACGGAGTTACTTGTTGGCATCTGGGCTTGAAGGATTGAGGATGGAATGAGAGACAACGCCATAGATCGTTTGCTGGGAGCTATCGGGTACCCCGACACGGTGCCGGATGGTAATGGCGTATCGTGTGAACTCCGCGTGGACGGGGAGTCGATCATTGTCGAAGTGGCGGAAGGTCGGTTGATTTTGAAGCGGCGGCTTACGGACGATGGCGAGATGATTGCGCAGTTGGCGGAGTATGCGCCAGGAAGGATGCTCCGCGACAACGCGGTGTTGGCGGTCGAGCGCGGCGGAGAAGATGCCTCCGCGTTCCTGTGGCAGGAAATTTCGGCGCAGGCTTCGGATGCTGCGCTGGTGAGGTTTTTTGAGACGTTCATGGATTCATGGGATTGGTGGAACGCGCGACTGGAGAAGACAGAGCCGTCGGCGCCACTGTTCCAAGAGATACTGATCCGTCCCTAGCGAAAGAAAGGCAGCGAGACGTGAAACGATTGGCAAGATTGATATGGGTGGGTGTGGTTGCCGTTGCAACGGCGATCGGAACCGCCACCGCCGCTCCAGGGGTGAAGATCCCTTGGAAGATGGAGACCTATACCCTAGTCGCCCGCGAAATGAATCTGCGTACGGCGTTGGAGACCTTTGCCGTTTCACAGGGACTTTCCGTCGTTCTTTCCGATAAGGTGAACGGATTCTTTTCCGGCGATTTCAAGAACATGCCGCCTCAGGAGTTTTTGGAGAAGGTCGCCACGCTCCACAACTTGACCTGGTACTATGACGGCGCGGCGCTCTACTTCTACGTCTCCGGCGAAATCCAGACGCTCCTGCTCGATTTGCAGTACATGAAGGCGAACGAGGTCCGTTCCATGCTGGCGGATCTCTGCGTCGAAGACGTGCGGTTCCCGATCAAGACGACCTCCAACGAGGAACTGATCATGGTTTCCGGACCGCCGCGTTACGTTACCTTGATCTCCGAGTTGATTGCGAAGGCCGACAAGCTGCGCGAGCTGCGCACCTTCAACGAGGTGGAGACGCGTCTCTTCCCCTTGAAGAACACGTGGGCGGATGATGTGAGTTTCAAGGTCTCCAGTCCCGAATCGTCCATGACGCTCAAGGGAATGGCGCGGATACTGGAGGAACTGATGTCGTCAGGCGGCAACAACGGAAAGGCGCGCGATGCCGAGACGAATGGGACGGACAACGTGTTGACGCCGATTGAGCAGACGATGACCTCCGCGTTCCGTCCGATCATCCGACCCGAGAATCGCTTGAACGCAGTCCTGATTCGCGATGTCTCCTCCCGTATGCCGATGTACGAGAAATTGATCGCGCAACTCGACCTGCCGCAGAAGCTCATCGAAATCGGCGTGACGGTGGTGGAACTTTCCAAGAAAGATGCGTTGGACTGGCAGCTGTCGCTGAAGGTGACGGGGGAACGCGGCGAGTTTGCGGGTGGCGTGGGACAGAATGCGAACACGCTCTTCGCCGTGCCGGATATGGCCAGCAAGGGGTTGGCGGGCGCCTTGACCTATCTGGGCAAAGATGTGAATGTCGCCGCTTCGTTGACCTCGTTGCGCGAGCAGGGTAAGGCGCGGTCGATCTCCCGTACGTCCCTGCTGACCGCGAACAACTTCGCGGCGCAGCTGACCGATATGCAGAGTTATCATGCGCGCGTGGTCGGAACGGAAGTCGCCACACTGGAAGAGGTGACGGCGGGAACCAAGCTCCAGATCAAGCCGCGTATCGTGACGAGTCCCGCCACCAACGTCCCCAATCAGGTCTGGCTCTCTCTGGAACTGGACGACGGCGGTTTCGAGTCGGTCACCGTCGATGCCATGCCGATGACGCGCTCCAGTATGTTGCAGACGCAGACGGCGGTCTTCGAGGACGAGTCCATTATGTTGGCCGGTTATTTCCGCGACATCGAAGAGAAGGCGGGGTGGGGGATTCCCTACTTGCGTGACATTCCGTGGATCGGTTGGCTCTTCGGCGGTAGCTCCACGAAGAGGGAAACTGTGCAGCGGATGTTCATCCTGACTCCACACATTGTCGATCTCGATGCCGAGATGCTGGCGCGTCTGCAGGCGACCCGTCTGCGTGACATTACCGAGGCCGAGCAGATGGAAGAGGATGCGGCGGTAAGCGACGACGAACGGAAGGAACGCGAGTTGAACCGCAAGGAAGTGCGCCGTCGTCGCGAGGAGGATACCGCAGACCGGATGCGTCGTCGCGAGGCCGAGATCAACCGTGACCGTAAGTTGCGTCAGGTCGATCGCAAGTTCATGCGCGAGCAGCTGGAGTCCGACAAGCGAGAGTGGCGTCACGAGTTGCGACAGAAGCAGGAAGAGATGGAGGCTGCGCTGAAAAAGCCGATTCCGCAGCCGCTTGAGAAGGAAGGTGGCGGAGATACACCGGTGGACGATGCGGACGTGTATGTTCTCCCCGCGCCAGTGGTGGACGGTGCGGACGCGCAGAAGCCCGTTCCTCCCGCGCCAGTGGTGGACGGCGTGGACGCGCAGAAGCCTGTTCCTCCTGTGCCTGCGGTGGATGGCGCTGAGGCGCAGAAGCCTGTTCCGCCCGCGCCTGTGGTGGATGATGCGGATGCGCAGAAGCGCGTCTCTCCCGTGCTGTTGGACGGAGCGGATGCGCCGGCTGTGAAGAAGGATGCGGAAGGAAATGGGAACGACGGAGGACTCGCGCCGCTCCTGAACGACGAGGCGGAAAAGGCACCCAAGAAGGACTGAGAGAATGGCTCAGACGGTGAAAGTCGAGAACGGATTTGCCGAAGTTGGCGAGGGCGCATGGCTGATGGGGCGTGCGCAACCGGCCGCTTTCTTCGGTTCGCTCTCGCGTCGCCGTCGCAAAGGTTTTTTTCTGCGGGATCGCAATGACATTTCTCTGGTCGAGTTGACGGGGACTGCCCGTTGCGCGAATGCGGTACAACCTTTCCTGACGCATGTCAGTTGCGGCGTTCCCGTGTACGCGGTCTCGTCGAAAGTTCTCCTCGCACCCGCCTCCGCGCATACGGGAACGGAGACGATCCGTACCGTTCCGTTCAGTCTCATGCAGGCTCTTACCGCCAGCGTCTTTTCCAGCGAATGGATCGTGCTGGCGACAACGAGTCGGACGACACGCATCGCGGTCGAAGACGGGGATACACTCTCCGTTCGTCCGGGGGCTGTTGCGGCATGGACGGGGAATCGTCCCACGGGATTCTGCCCGAAGCTGGGAATCTGGGACATCCTGCTTCCGCGTGGTCCGAAAGACCTGTTGCTCCATTTCCACGGACCTTGTCTGGTATGGATCGAGGGCACTGCGCCCGCCGTTCCGCGTTTTGCCCGGAACGTTCCGCAAAGGAGGTGTGTCTGATGGCTTTCGATGCGGCACAGATGCTGAGACAGACCTTTGCGGCGAGGAACGAGGCGTTGCAGATGATGGATCTCGCCAAGCCTGAAATTACGGTGAAAGCACCGGAAACCGGGATGCTGATGGGGACGGAAATGGTCATGGACTCGGATCCCATCGCGGAGCTGATGGACTCGATGGAGGAGCTTTCCTTCCAGTTCGAGGAAAAGGAGTCGAAACGCGTCTCCGACCGCAAGATGGGCGAGATGCAGGGGCCGCGTTCCACCTATACCCGCGCCGTCGAGACGTGGATGGCGATGATGCCCGATATGCCCGGGCAGGATTTTCTGGCAAAGCAGTTGCGAAATCTTCGTTCCGCGTTATCGCAGGGATCGCTTCCAGATGCGCGGGAGCTGTTGAAGGAGCTGGCTCGTGGCAGCACGGACCCCAGCCACCAGTTCGCGATGCTGGACATTCTGGAGAAGGCGTTCGCCGAGGGCGAAGAACCATTGCGCGAACTGATGCGTCAGACCAAGGAATCGCTGCTGCAGGCGAAGGGACCGGAAATCCGAGCGGGCATCAACCTGGCGGAAGAGATCAACACACGTGCCACCACGCCAGAGGAAATGCAGAACCTCCGCGACCTCTATCGCGGCGAGGTGATCGGTTTCACGAAACCGCAGGACTGTTTCCGTTCTCTGCTGGCGTCACGCGGCGCGGGCAGACTTGCCGAGGCGATTTCGTTCCTGATCGCCGGATGCGGTGCCGACATCCAATCTGCCAATCCATCGAAGAGTACCGTTGAGTTGCAGCGTATCCTCACGGATCTCGGTTGCGTACAGGCATTACAGACGATGCTGGAAAAATTTACCGACCTCGCCGCACGGATGTCGCGCCAGTTCGCCGATGTCTGTCTCCTCAACGGCGAGCAGCTGACCGGACGTGTTGTCGATTTGACGGAGCAAGCCTTTGTCACGGCGAGCGGAATTGCCACCCTGCTGGGAGATTGCGGAATGCAGAAACTGCTTGCGCAGATGGATTTCACGCGCGAGTTGACGCGACTCTTCCGACTTCTCTCGCCGCGCCTGTTCCAGCGAGAGGATGACCGTCGGCGTCTGGTCGATGCCGCGCAGGAGAAGCTGGACGAATTGATCCAGAGGGAAGAGGAGGAAGGAGGGAGCGAGACATGATGGCACCCGAATGGATCGATGCGCTTGTCCGCCAGTTCGGACAGTCCGCCGGATTGTCCAACTTCACCCTCAACGACCGAGGTGCGGCGTCTGTCACGTTTGAAACCGGAGTCTCGCTCCGTTTCGAATACGCACGTGAGACTCTGACTGTGTTTGTCACTGTGCCGTCGGGCAACGATGCAAGGGCGGCGCGTCGGATGCTCGCCTACGCGCATCCAGCCGCAAGACGCGGGTTCACTGTACGCGCGGGCTATCTGGCGAAGGCAGGCAGGGCGATTTTCGCGGTGCGTCTGCAGGAGCGTGAGGTTACGCTGCCCGTGTTGAATGCGGTCTTCGCCGAACTGTGGCGGATCGCGACGGAATTTGGAGGAATGACCTGATGGCTATGCAAGTATCGAGAACGACGCAGGCGATCCGGTTCGATGTCGGAATCGGACAGACGGGATACGCCGAGGTGATCGATTCCCCGGATGCTGGGGCACCGCAGCGTGCATTGATGCCGGGAACCACCACGGTCAGTCAGGCGATTGACGAGTTGTTCCCCGCGGATCGTTCGGTGAGCGGGGAGATCATGAACGCGATGGTTGCCGAGAACTCCGCGACGCTACGGACATCGAACGGTTTCAATCGGCTTGCCCGCACGGTTTCCGCGTCGCTGCGGAAACGGGGAAGCGCGGCGGCGGGTCGCGCCGCGCATGAGATCGAAACCTTGCTTGCGGACACCGATCTCTTCGAGCATTACCGCGCTACACTTTTGGAGACATGATGCTGAACAGACTTACAAACTTTTCCAATGTTTTCAGCCGATTCGGCGACCTTGTGCTGGCGGTGCTGGTGGTGTGCATCATCGGATTGCTCATCATCCCGCTACCGACTCCGATGGTCGATTTGCTGATTGCGATCAACATTATGATTTCCACCATGATGCTGATGCTTTCGCTCTACCTGCCGCGCGCGCTTGCATTCTCCACATTCCCGTCGATGCTGCTCTTCACCACGCTCTTCCGACTTGCGTTGAACGTGACGACGACGCGACTGATTCTGCTGAAGGCGGATGCGGGCGAGATCATCTACACGTTCGGCAACTTCGTGGTGGGCGGCAACTTCGTGGTG
>JAFYDR010000207.1 GCA_017544725.1 Kiritimatiellia bacterium | reverse complement strand
TGAAAGCTAGAAGCTGCGCGAAGCACATTAGGCAACGGGGACGTTGCCCATCCCGGTACAGCGGGCTAAAAGCTAACAGCTGAAAGCTAGAAGCTGCGCGAAGCACATTAGGCAACGAGGACGTTGCCCCTCCCGGCACAGCGGGCTAAAAGCTAACAGCTGAAAGCTAGAAGCTGCGCGAAGCGCATTAGGCAACGAGGACGTTGCCCCTCCCGGAGGCGGCTACGCCGCCAGCTGCTAAGCGGGGAAGCTGAGAAGCGAAGGGATGGCAAAAAAGAATGAAGAGATAAGATTGAAGAATGGAAAGAGCAAGTACCACATCCTTCATTCCGAATTCTTCTTGGAAGAACCCAACAGTAGGAACGACTTTATTCTAGTCGGCATCCAACCACGAGTTGAAAAAGGTCGTCGTGCGGTTGCACGACGACCTTTTGAGAGTGATTTTCTGTCATTCAAGTTGTTTTCATTCCCGCATGCCAACTGGAACACAGCAGATACGCCATCTTTTAACTGTTCGCTGATCGCAACTTACTTCGCCTTGACGGCAATCTCGTACCACACAGTACGGAAGGCGGGGCTGATCGCAATGACGGCATGACCAGATGCGTCCGCCTTGACAGGGACATCCGCCTTAGGTTCGCCACGCTCGTTGAGTGCACAACAGGTCGTCTGCGCCGCAGGCGCAGGCAGTGTGATCGTGGCGGGAATGCCCTCGATCACTGTTGGTCCGTGTCCCCAATCGTTATCGCGACTGGAGATCATGTTATTACCGTGGTCAGTGAACTTTGCGCCGCCATTGTGGGAGAGTCCCGTCGCCGCCAACAGAATACGAGTGGCACGACCGTCCGTACCAAATCCCGTCGCGTCGTGCGAGGTCAGCGACACCGTAGCCCATCCGAGCTTTGTCTCGCCTACCGCCAGCTTCACGCCACCCAAATCAAACTCGCGTCCCTTCGGGAAACCAGTAAAGAGTTTGGTGTTCGGCGTGTTGACCGTCCACACGCCAGCACCGGGAATCTCGTTGTTCCAAACAAGTTCTCCCGTGTCGCTTGTCGCGACACGTCGCGACGCAGTGGTATCAACAGGTTTTGTTACCGGCGGTGTCTTGCCCGTCACATCCACAGCCACCTGATGTATCAACCCTAGTTCCGTAGGCAACTTTCCGTCCGTCGCCACCGCAATACCCTGCCCTACCGAGCGACGCTTCACCAGTCTGTCGAAGTATTCCGTGTAAGGCAAATTCGCCACCAGCTTCGTGGTGCTCTCCTTCACGTCTCCACGAAGGTACATCGCCGCACAGGCCGGGAAGTGTGCCAACACATCCGTCCTCGCCACAATACTGAAGAAGTACTCGTTGTGGTCTGGTTCAGCGTTTTGACGGTTGTTATAGGAATACTCGAACACACCGTCCCAGCCCTGGAGCGCTCCGTATGCACGCAGCATAGGCTGCCCCTCCGCACCGTAGTAGAGTGGATACGGATGGTTGTACTCGCTTACCGTGTAGGGCTTGCCCGCGACGCGCTGCCCCGCGAGGCTAAGGATGCAACCGCCGTGTGAATTCACCATCGCGATATTGTGAATCGACCACTCTTTCCGTACGCTCGGATGGCACCAGTAGGCATGATTGTCCACATAATCCATCTCAGCCTGCAGGTGGGGCGGAGAGTAACCGAGCTGCGTGGCGGAGACAGGCGCTTCCAACCCCAGATCTTTCTGCAAGTAGTTGCGCATACCCGTCCAATAAGCATGTTCCGTATCTACGAGGAACTGGTAGAAGTCCCGCGTCATCGCCTGGGACGCCAACCCACGCGATTTCACAATCGGAATCTCGCCCTTTTCCAACGAGAGGCTAGAGATGTCCATTGAAGCACCGCCTGTCTTGAACGAGAGGTCATCAATCTCGAAGGTTCCTTCGTTAAAACGAGTGAACTGGATTTCCGCAGTTGCCACGTCCTCCGGTGCATAGAACGAAAAGGTGTGCGTCGCCCACTTATCCGTCGGCGTGATTTTTGTAAGGAGGCCCAGTGACTCCCAGCCTTTGCTCCGATCGGCTACGGCAAATCCCACCTCGCCTGTGCCTTTAGAGGTCCGGCGAATACGGAAGGAGACGGTGTACGGCATATCCTTCTTCACGACAACGCGGCGATAGATTTTCGGGAAATATTCATCCCCCTTCTTTGTCACCTTCATGCGCAGCGTTCCTTCGGCGGCACCAAGCGTCGCATCTGCGCTTCCCTTGTCGAGAATCCATGTCTTCCCATCGGGAACCACAGGGCCGTCGAACTTCCCTTCGGTGATCATCTCTTCGCCGAGCGGTCTCATCTGTTGCCGCCACGCAGCCTGCAGGCGTTCGCTGCTGGCGTACTTCTTCAGCAGCCAGTCATTCCACTGGTTACGGAAGACAGTCGCATAAGGTTCACCTAGATGATCAGTTCCACCATGCAGGTACTCACACCAAAGCGCATCCTCGTTGTTCAACTCCACTACGGCCACGACGGGATCCTTCAAGTAACTGAGTCCCGTATAAGGATTCACATGCGACAGGAGTTCGCGTGCATACTCCTTCTCCATCTCAATCACGCGTGGATCAAACTGGTCAACCCCCTTGTTCGCCCACGGCGAACCGGGGGCGAAGCCATCACGTGCATCGAGGGTTCTCGCTACATGCAGGTTCATGTTCACATAGATGCCGCGCTTCTTGAACTGGGAGAGCAGATAGTCCTGACGATCGCGCCGTTCTGGGTCGAACTGCCGCCGCGTACGGAAGTCCTCTGTCAGAATGCCCTGCTCAGGCGGCAACATGAAGGTACCATAGGAGCTATCGAAGTAATGCAGTCGAACACAGTTGATACCGAAACGAGCGAGCCGCGCCGCAAGACGCTCCGCCTCCGCATGGGTGGGAAAATTCGCGGGTCCTGTGAGGTTTGTCGCGTGCAAACGCACACGTCCCTTATCGTTCACGAAGTGACCATCCTTCACACGGATGCGTCCATTCTTTCCAGCAGGCGCATCCAGCAGGTGACTCATGTTCACCACATTCATCGGTGCGTCATACGAGATCACAAACGGGAACATCCTGTCATCTGCAGCCACACACATCGTTGCCGCCAGAGCGGCCGTCAACATCAACTTTGTCCTCATGTCATCCTCCTAACAAGTTCGATTATACCAAAAATGCAAATGGTGAAACAGTCAAATCGTAAAATGAACGGATGCGTTTAGGGGGAGACGAGACACGAGACACGAATGAGTAATTCCTGTTGTAATTGTCCAGAAAATCGTGATAAAATAAAATCGCATTGAGACCGATAGCGACAGACACGGCGGACTTCCCGAAGCTGCGGGAAAAAGGATGTATCTACGTGGACAAGACGAAGTTCATGTACCGCATGATCTTGGACCTCGGCACGAGTCTTTTCTTCATCTCGCGTCCGCGAAGGTTCGGAAAGTTCCTCTTCGAGTTGAAGGTCGGCGAACCAATCGACCGAACTTTCAGGCAGATCCGTCAGAAGGGTTACGCCGAGCCGTATCTTTCTGACGGACGTCCGATTTGGCTGATCGGTCTTTCTTTCGACAAGGAGACACGCCGCCTTGTCGAGTGCGCCGCGGAAAAGCTGTAACCCGTTTTGAGTATGGTTTCATGAAAACAAGAGGAGAAAGAGATGTTGATAAGTAAGCTGCTAGCCCGCATCGTGCGCGGGAACGTTCATGGGAATAACTTTCGTTTCGAGCAACGGGGACATTACCCGCGACGGAACGGACTGGCGAGACTGTCAGGACTAGCGAGAATGGCGGCTAAACCCCTGTCCCGATTGTCCTCATCGTCTCCATCGTCCCCGCTTCTCAGATATGCCATGATCGTGGTTGCCACTCTCTGTATCGCCGGGTGTGAAAAAGAGCCGACCCGCGAGGAGATCCTGCGCAAACAACGGGAGGACTTCATCAAGGCTAAAGCCGGTCTCGAGAAAATGAAGGCTGATGCGGAAGCACAACGCCGCGACCAAGAAGAGAAGTTCTCTAAGACGATCGGTGGAGCAATGATGAAGCAGGCGATGGAAGCGGCCTCCGGCAAAGCAAAGAAAAACACGGAGGCTGACGACAAGGTAAGGCGGGCACTCGATCGCGATTTCGGTGTACCGCAGAAGAAACAATAGGAGGGAACCATGCCGTCTGTCATCGACCTTAACGGCGACGATTTCAAGGCACCTCCGTAGAAAACAGAGAAGTAAAGGTAAGAAAGATGGATGCGAATGAAGACACTGTCTATCGCTGGCGATATTCGGTGAACCTCTACAAGAACGTGGGACTACTCTGGCTGTTCTACAAGGTGTTCAGCTGGATATTCGTTGGTTGCATACTCTTCGTACTATTTCTGGACGGCTTCAAAATCAGCCGGGCGGGCGTGACTTGGACGTTAATCGGCTTTGCCACCATGATCCTCCTCGTCACCGTAAGTTACTACCTCTATGCGCTCATTCAAGGAGGCCGCTACACATGGGACTTTGAAATGAACGAAGAAGGTGTGAACGCCACACAAGTGCCAAACGAAGCGAAGAAAACCAAGGCGATCGGTAGTGTTGTGGCGGCGATGGGCGTTGCTACGGGGAACCTTTCGCAGATCGGCGTGGGCATGATGGTTGCTTCGCGTGACGGCGCGTACTCACGGTTCGAAACCGTCAGCAAGGTCAAGCCAGACCGCAAGCACAACACCATCAATATCCATAACGGTCTCATCCACAACCAGGTTTTTGTGTGCGACGAGGACTTCGACTTCGTATTGAACTTCATCACTACGCATTGCCCGAAACTCCAGAAATAAACACATGTGTTTCTTGTGAAAAATGGAGAGGTGAAAGATGAACACATCGTCAAGTTTTGCGTTTTGCATTTCGCTTTGCGTTTGCTTTCTTGCAGGCGGCAGAGTCGATGGGGCGTCGGTTGTGAAGGTGAATGGCGCCCCCGGAAAATGGTCGCTCACCTTCAACGGAAAAACCTATTTCCCGAAAGGGGCGGGCGGCAAAGCATCAAAGGAGTTGCTCGCGCAAATGGGCGGCAACTCATTCCGTACGTGGGGCGCGGAAGAATTAGGCGAGCGACTAGAAGAAGCGCAGCGTCTCGGTCTCACCGTCATGGCTGGCTTCTGGCTCGGTCATGCTAAACACGGATTCGACTACACAGACAGGTCGAGACTGGAAAAGACCGAGAGCAATATTCTTGCGGGAGTCGAACGTTTTAAGAATCATGACGCGCTTCTCTGTTGGGCGTTGGGTAATGAGATGGAGATGCAGAATCCACATCGGAAAGAAATGTGGGCGTTTATCGATCAATTGGCGGTCAAGGTAAAGCAGATTGATCCGAACCACCCCGTATGTACCGTTGTGGCTGCCATTTCGAATTCCACACTCTCCGAATTTCGCGATCTCGCTCCACACCTCGATTTTCTCGGTATCAACTCCTATGCGGCATGTCCACGGATAAGTGAACGCTGGCGTGCGGCAAAAATGACACGGCCATATCTTGTCACCGAATTTGGAGCGCGCGGCAGCTGGGAGAGTCCGAAAGACGAGCATGGCATTCCTCTCGAGCAGACGTCCACGACAAAGGGCGAGTTCTTCCGTAACTCTTACCGGAAGGCAGTTGCAGCCGAGCGAGGAAAGAACTGCCTCGGATCGTATGCGTTTACCTGGGGATGGAAAGTGGAATCCACGGTAACATGGCACGGAATGCTTTTGCCCGACAACTCGATCCTTGCCGCCGCCGAGGCGATGCAAGAAGAATGGGGCGAAAAGCCGCTCAAAAACCGAGTCCCGAAAATTACGCCAATCAAAAAGACAGGTGAAATGACATTTACCGCATCCGCAACCGATCCAGACGGCGACGCGATTCGGTGGAAATGGACGCTTCTTTCCGACACCAGAGATTACACAACAATCGGAAAAGGACTCCCTATGCCCAAAGGATGGGACGGGGCAATTGAGGACGTTCGGAGCTCAAAAGCGAATGGTTCGGTAACCAGTACCGTCAAGGTCAAGTTACCCAAAGACGGTGTTTACCGTCTCTATGCCTACTGCTTCGACAACAAAGGGGGCGCGGCATGCGCCAATATCCCGCTTCATGCAAAGGCGAATGAAAAGTGAAAAATGAAGAATGAAGGGAACACGTCGCATGACGTTTGTCGTGTATCATCGGTAGCTATCGATTACGATCGAACGGGAGGGATACTTGTCTAAAAGTTCCCATTCACGATGGGAAGGCAAGGTGCCCACCCTTCGTTAGCAATCAAGTTCAGAATTCCGATCTGCAGACCACCGTCCATCGTACCCGCATAGTTCAGTAACCCGAACTGCAAACCACTCACTCGCCCGTCACCCGAAATATTCAGGAATCCCGCTTGAACACCGGTCATATTTTTCGCACAGTTGATCCAACCGTATTGCACACCTTGGAATTCTTCCTTCGAGATATTCAGAAGTGAATCCTGCAAACCGTAAAAGGAATGGGCAAGGTTGACGAAACCGTACTGGACACCGTAGAGTTTGTTATTCGCGATATTCACGATTCCAACCGAAAGTCCTCCAAAGTCACCCTCCGTATGATTAATCAAACCCAAATCAAGCCCTTGAAAGTCATGACACTGACCGTAAATGAGGGACAGACGGACCCCCGTGACATCATACTCAGGGCCAGGCACTTCAATAGGCGAAATGAGCGAAACCATCACAGGCGTCGTCTCTGCAAAACAAAAGCCCGACATAACCATCAGAACAGCCGCGATCAATTTCTTCATAACGACCCCACCCTTTCCCTCATTACCGAATGACTCCCACGCGAAGAAATGCATGGTCAAAAGACATCTGCATTCAAGCACATGTTTTGAGGGATTGCAAGCCAAATCCAACCGGGACTGAGAAGCGCGTCACGGATCGTTCATCCCTCGCCACTTCACACTTGCCTATAACTTCGTAGGGCGGCGAAGCCGCCCAGCTGAGAAGCGGGGAAGCTGAGAGGCTGAGAAGTAAGCAACCAGAGGTTGCAGTGACGGATGGGAGGGACGCGCTCCGTCGCGTCCGCTGCGTAACGACAACGCCCTCGTCGTCGAAACCGA
>JAFYDR010000206.1 GCA_017544725.1 Kiritimatiellia bacterium | reverse complement strand
GCTGATCGATCTTTATCGCGAGAGCGGGCTGTATCCCATGAACGCCGCGTACGCGAAGTGTTTCCGACGTGGCGGGCCGGTGAGCGAAAAGAACCCCGATCCCGACAACCTCCACCCGAACACCGAAGGCCATCGCCGTCTCGCCAAGACAATCGCCGCACGGCTCCTGACGTTGCCGTCGGACTTCAAGGCGCCCTGATGAACAAGAATCAGCCCGAAAAGGGAACGTTGGGGCCTGGGGAGTTGTTTGAAAACCACACTTATGTTATAATGTCGTGGTTTTGAAACCACAATAGTAGGGAAAACATGAGGTTTGCAAACCACATGGCCAAGGGATGATAGCATGACAGAAGAGAATATTCAAATGATCTATGACATGTCCGTTGATCGCATCCGCGAGACGGATACGTCATTTCATCGCCATTTGTTCAACAAAGTTGACTGGGATTCGCGATTGGTTGCCTTGGATGGGCCGCGTGGGGTCGGCAAGACCACGATGTTTCTTCAGCACTTGCGTGAGAATCCCACGGAGTCAGATTCGTCTCTCTATGTTTCCGTTGACAATGTGTGGCTGAATGCACAGGAGTTGTATGAGCTTGCGCAGCATCATGTCAGGCATGGCGGACAAAGCCTCTATATTGACGAGATTCACTATCTTGCAGAGTGGCAGAACCTGATCAAGAGCCTGTACGACAATTTCAAAAAGTTGAAGATTGCCTATACGGGCTCATCAATCCTTCGTCTGGCGAAGGGGAAGGCTGATCTCTCTCGTCGGCAGGTGGAGTATTCGCTTAGCGGGATGTCTTTCAGGGAGTTTCTGGAATTCGAGGGATGCGGAAGCTTTAAGGCGCATGGACTTGACGACATCCTGAAGAATCATGTGTCTATAGCGGAGTCGGTGGTGTCGAAAATCAAGGTCGTTCCCAAGTTCGAGCAGTACCTCGACCATGGGTATTATCCCTTTTACAAGGAAGATATCCGCCATTTTCACCAGAAGCTTCTTCAGGTGGTGAACCAAGTGCTGGATGTCGATTTACCCAAGGTTGAGGATGTGACTCCCGAAACCGTCCGCAAGGCCCGCCGGATGTTGACGATACTTGCGGAGTCCACCCCGCAGACCCCCAACACCAGTAAACTGTGCAGGGGACTTGAGATGGATCGCAAACAGGGACTCAAGGTTCTTCATTCGCTGAGACGGGCAGGACTCGTCGGGATGCTTGCTGAAGACGCCGATGCCATCAAGCATCTTTGTTCGCCCAACAAGCTCTTTTGCGACAACACGAATCTGATGCGTGCGCTCACGCCGACGCCAGACAAGGGAACGCTTCGAGAGGTGTTTTTCAACAGCCAGCTTTCGGTCTGTAACACGACGCAGTTCCCGTCGCGTGGGGATATCCTTGTCGATGGGAAGCACCTCTTTGAAATCGGCGGCGAGAAAAAGTCCTTCGATCAGATAAAAGACCTGCCGGACAGCTATCTTGCGGTGGATGGCATAGAAGTCGGTCGCGGTTTCCGCATACCACTATGGCTGTTCGGCTTTCTGTATTAATGGCAAGGAAGTTTGGGACATTGTCACGATCCCTTGTCGCCAGCCGTTTGGGATGAGGCGCGCCATGACTTGGGTGTTTGGCCTGTTGCTTGGCGGAACGTGTTTGTGAAATAGGCGGGATTGCAGAAGCCCGTGCGGAAGGCAATCTCCGAGACGGAGAGGGTATTCTCCTTCAGGAGTTTCTTGGCGATGCTCAGGCGTTGTCGCAATATCTCCGCGCCAACCGTCCGACCCAGTTCCTTTTCAAAGAGACGTGATACTGTGGCACGCGACGCGCCAATCTCGTCGGCAATCTG
>JAFYDR010000205.1 GCA_017544725.1 Kiritimatiellia bacterium | reverse complement strand
TGACTCAGCCTCTGACGTCCCCCACAGAGGAGGAATTGATGCCGACTGGAAAACGTCCGCAGCGTGAACTGAAAGAGTTCAGAAGGATTATCCATCGTCACGGAGAACTTCAGGAAGAACTCATTCGACGCCGTTTCCAATCCGCTCCCGACGTGACGAAGGATGCGCGAGAGGAAGCGCTGGTGGCGGCGTTCCGTCCTCATCTGTTCTGCTATCTGCGAGGAATTTATGGATCGCATCCCGCCAAACGGAAACTGATGACTTGCACGAACGCTCGCGAAATGTACGAGACGATCGATGAATGCCTACAGCGGGAAGCTGATTGGAGGGAAGCTGAGAAGCGAGCGACAAAACCGCCAGCCGAATAAGCGTAGTGAACAGAAAGGCGGAGCGGTAAAATCGGGTGTGCTACCGTTCCGCGCACGGGCATTTTTGCCCACGTCGTCTGCCCCGCATTCCTTATTGCACCGAGCGCACGAATGCCTCGCGTTCCGTCGCCTGCCGTTCTTGACTGCGCACCATCTGGAATTGGTTGCGGGCACGATCGAGGTTGTGCCCCTCGCGGTGTGTCTTGAAATAGACATCACCTGCCAGATAATCTGTCAGGAAACGGACACCGATGGTGAAGGTGATCAACCGTCCGGAGAAAACTAGCGCATCCCTCTCAGCACGCGTCAGGAATCGAGCTTCGGAACAGTACCCGCGAATGAGCGCCTGGAAAAGATCCATGCGTGATTCGACCTTCGTCAAATCGGTCTCGTCCTCTGCGGCAGCAGCCGTTGCCGTACGAACCATGTCGCCGAAATCGTACAGGGCGAGTCCCGGCATCGTGGTATCCAAGTCGATCACACAGATCTGGCTTCCCGTCTCGTTATCGAACATGACGTTATTGATCTTCGTGTCGTTGTGCGTGATGCGTTCTGGAATCTCGCCTGCCGCCTGTTGCTCGATCAGACGCATCATCTCCTTCCGATGCGCATTCACGAAATCCATCTCCGGAGAAACCTCAGAAAGACGTCCCTTAACATCGGCTTTAGCCGCCTCCTCCAACAGGGAAAGGCGCGACTGGATGTTGTGGAACGCGGGAATCGTCTCGCCCAGCCGTGGCGCAGGGAGATCTGCCAGCTGATTCTGAAAACCCGCAAATGCACGTGCCGCCTCAAATGCCTGCTCGGGCGTAGAGATGACATCGAAGGTCTTGGCGCGTTCGATGAAAAGGTACACGCGCCAGTAGTTGCCGACGGGATCGATGTAGCTGTTTCTTCCCTCGATTGTCCGCACGAGCGTCAAAGCGCGTCTGGACGGCTCCTTCGCCTTCGTTTCCTTCAGTTTTTGGTGAAGGTGCGCGGTGACACGCTCGATATTGTCCATCAACATTTCCGGCATACGGAAGACCTCGGTGTTGACACGCTGCAGAATGTAATCGACAGTGCGACCGGCCAAATCCAACGTGAGGCGGAAAGTATCGTTGATGTGTCCGCTCCCGTAGGGCGTAATCGACAATACATCACCGTACAACTGAAAATGAGAGACCACATCGCGCAGGGTCTCGTCCGTAAAATTCCCTCTCATCCTAATCCCCCTTCTGGTTCGGTCACGCAGTCTTTTCCGGTTCGCGTTGTTTCGCCAACGCGGATTTCACGGAGATGCCTTTGATCTTTCCGAGGCGTCCGGCAAAGGCTCCCATCTCATCCGTTGTCGCTTCTACGACAAGCGTGATGACTCCTGCCGTATCCGCCTCTTTCATCGGCAACCCGACGCGGGCGAGAACCAATTCGGAATGGTCGGAGATCACCTGATTGATCTCCGCCACATGCTCCTTGTTTTCCAAAATGATACCGACAAAACCGATCCTGCGTTTCATAGTCCAGAATCTTCCCTAAGCCAGTTCAGCGGAACGTTTCGCCGCAGCCGCCAATGTCGCCGCATAGACGGAGGCAACATCGGATGCCGCCAAAACCTGCATTCCCGCATCGGTCGTTCCGCCCTTGGAACAAACCGCCTGAATAAACTTCGTCAAGTCCGCACCGGTCTGCTGGAGATACACGGCTGTTCCCAGCATGGTTTGTTCTGCCAGCAACAACGCCGCGTCTTTCGGCAATCCCAGCTCCTTTCCGCCTTCCGTCATCGCCTGCAGGCAGTACGCGAAGAAAGCAGGGCCCGATCCGCTCAGGGCGGTGACGGCATCCATGTGCTTCTCCGCCAACTCCAAAACCTTGCCAGCCGCGCTGAAGATTTTTTGCACGAGCTTCTTGTCGGCAGGCTTGGCACTCTTGTCGGCGCAGTACACAACCATTCCCTCATTCACACGCAGACCGAGATTGGGCATAACGCGAATGAGTCGCGGTTTCTTGCCAAGTCCCTTCCGCAAGACCTTGAGCGTCTTTCCGGCGCAAATGGAAATGACGAGATGCTTCTCGGTCAACTTTTCCTTTACGTCCTGCAATAGCACGTCAAGATCTTGCGGTCTCACGGCAATTACCAACACCTTGCAGTCTGCGACCGTCTCCTTCGCATCGGATGTCGTAACCACGTCATACGAGTCCGCCATCAGTTTGCGACGTTCCTCGCTGATATCACACGCCGTCACATCCCACGGCTCGCAGATGCCGCCGTTGACCACCGAAGCGAGAATTGCCTCGGCCATTTTGCCCGATCCTAGAAATCCGATTTTCATTCCCATTCCTCCTTCTCTCACATGTACCCGTGTTGATGCAACAGTTTCCGCAACTGAATCTGGAATTCACGCAGATCCGCTTCAGACGGACGATAGTTCGGATCGCCCATGTCGAGTCCAAACTGTCCATACTGGTCGATCAGCCAACGGCCTTTCTTCCCGTCCGAGAATGAGACGTCACCGCTGACCATCGCGCCGGGAACGACCAGCTTGTCCAAAGTAAGGCTGACGGCTGGATGAATTCCCTGCTCTTCCTCGTCAGGAATCTCTCCTTCATCCTCTTCCGCCTGACCGTCAGCGGATTCCGTATCCGCCGCATCAGATTCGGCAGCAGGTTTCTTCGGCTCCGGCTTCTTCGGCTCTTCCTTGTCCTTCACGGTTGCACCGATGTCCAACACCAACATACGAACATCCAAGTATGTCAACTTCTGACCGAACTCGGACTGGATTCGCGACTGCACATCGGAAAGGGAGGCGCCATCCGCAAGCCAGTCCCTGATTTTCTGTTTCTGTTCTTCGGTGAATTCCATAACTAATCCTCGATAACCACGCGGAAGCCGACATCAAACGGACGCATCCATCCGGGATACCCCCAACGCCACGTTGAAGTCGCCCGGATCGGACGGCGGTACCATGATCCGCCGCGAACCGTTTTCGTCTCATCCACATTGAAGTTGTTCCGTCCGTCGGAATCACGATACGGATACGGACGATAGGCGCTGCGCGTCCATTCTGCGACATTGCCGTGCATATCGTAGAGTCCCCACGCATTCGGCGTGTAGCTGCCGACCTTCGCGAGGTGAAGCACACCATCGTCGAACCGCGCATCGCGCAACTCGTAGTCCCACAGTTCCGGCGGATTTTTCATTGGCTTCGGATCGACTCCCGAAACCGCCATTTCCACCAACCGATGGTCTGCCAGATTTTCCCGTTTCGAAAAATCGGCATCAAATCCGCCATAGTTGAACGGTGTATCCGTTCCGGCACGGCAAGCCCACTCCCACTGCGCCTCGGTCGGCAACGAAAACTTTTTGCCGATACGCTTGGAGAGCCATTCGCAGAAGCGGTTCGCCTGTTCCCACGAGACGCGGATTGCGGGGAAATCCTCGTGACCGGGTTGCGCGAAGTCGGGATCTTGATCCCCCATGTAGTAACCCCGGTTCACTTGATCCTTGTAGTGCTTGTCATACACACCGTTGTCGAACTCTGGCATGAATTCGCGCATCTGACTCTGCGAGACCTCAGTCTCCATCATCCAAAACGCCTTCTCGATCTTCACATTAGCAACGGGACGTTCCGCCGGTGTCTCGCGTGAACTGCCCATGCAGAACTCTCCTGCCGGGATACGGACAAACCGCAACGGGTGCTTACCGAGCGGAACTTCAAGTACACACTTTTCATCCTGCTTCGCCGGTGCGGGAGCAGGCTTCGACTCCGGTTCGGTCGGCATCGCTTCTTTCGCGGGCGGCTCGAAGGCGACTTTCTTATAGGGGTTTAGGATCTCCTCCGCATTGTAGTCGATCCCGCTGTATGCCTTCGCCATTTCCGCACGGCGTTTCAAATTCTGCTGGCAACGTTGCGCCGCATCTTCTCCGCGAGAGTTTTCGCGTTCCGTCCACGTTCCCCAATAAGGTACGTTCAGATCGATCCATGTCACCAGTCGATCCATCTCCGCGCTGGTCAGTTTCACGCCGTGGTGCCCCTTCTTCAGAATCTGGATCAATTCGGAGGTGTCGGCGAAAAACTCCAGCGGCGTCAAGATGTGGTAATCGCCTTCAGGACCGTTGCGCCGCACATATTTCATCAGGTTGAAATAGGCGGTCGTGAATCCGTGTTTCGGTGTCATCTCAAAACTCGGAATCGTCTGACCGATCGCGTTTTTCGTCTGCGTCTTGTCGTTGTGGCAACCGACACACGCGCGATCCAGCACATTCTGAACCTCGCGGTCAAAGGCAAAACCGCGACGCGCACCGTTCCACGGACGGATCGTCTGCGGGGCTTTCCGTCCGGCTATCGACGGACCGCGCGGAGCCGTTGCGTTTTGCTTCTCATGACATCCCATACAGGCAATCGTCTCGCCCGGCATTCCCACCAACCAAGAACGCATCTGCTGCATCGACTGGCCGTTTTCGTCCAGCGTCTGCACCGAGATCGGCGTGTTGGCGGGACAGCGGAAGAAACAGGATCCGTCCTCCTCCACTGGAACGGTTCCGAGAATCGTTCGGATATCCCACGGCCCCTCGAATCCGATGTGGTAGTGGCCGCCCGTATTACGCGGAGAGTACTCGTAGGAGAAAACGCGCAACGCCTTGACCTTCCCCACCGGTACGCCCTTCAGTCCGGGACCGTTCTGCGCATTCACCATATAGACGGTACATTCCTTCTCACCTTTCTTCACGCGGTCCAGCGGCATCGTGGGACGGGACCGTTTCTGTAACGGAAGCGGCTCATACAGATTGTCCACTGCGGACTGCCAGAGGGGAATCAGATTGTCGTACCGGTCTGCCAGCACCACGATGAACCCGCGCGTTACATTATTCTTCTTCAAGGAGACGAGAAAGAGATCGTCATTGAGCGGATAGGGATGAAGGAAGAGCGGATCAACTCCAGCCACCAGTTGATCGCGCGTCTTATTCGGCACTTCCTGTCCGTAACCGGGAATCGTCTGGACGGCACCTGCCGTCTCAATGCGTCCACGCGCCACGTCAAACAGCACCAATTTTCCCTGACGTGCGAGACCGTGGTGACCGCTGATCACACCGACAAACTTGGTCGATGATCCGGGCAAAGTCCGCGCGAAAAAGAGACTGTTGGGCCAGTAGGAACCGCTCCCGAAAAATTCCTGCTGATCCGTTCCGTCGGGATTCATCGTCATCAGCACGCGCGAGAAGTAATGCGCGGAGTCAGTGTACTCCCACCGCAAGAAGAGGATACGCCCGTTGTCCATGACCATCGGACACCAGCTGTTGTCCTGATCGTAAACCAAGCGACGGATTGATCCGTCCTTTTCCAGCAGATGCAAGTTGCCGACATAATCACTGCCGGTCACACAGGGAACGCCGTGGAATCCGCTCGTCGCGACGAAGAGTCGCCGTCCGTCCGGCAGATAGCAGGGATCGTAGAAGTCGATATCGTTCTGGTCATCCGGTGTAATCTGCACGGGATCCGAACCATCCAGACGCTTTTCAAAGACGCGCCATCCCTTTTCATTCCCCTTCCCCGTTGAGAACATCACACGATCCGCATCGTAATCCAAATCGACATCCCCAACAAAACTGCTGCTGGCATAGACAATCTCCGGTTTTGTTTCCTCTTGCTGCCAGAGCGGCGCACGAACCAAGTCGTTCACATACCCGTGTAAGGGAACGGATGAATTCCCCTGCCAGTTGTGCGGCAAGCCGCTTGGACTGTCGAACGAACGACGAACGAAAAGCAGTTCCTTGAATTGAAGCACCGGATGCTTTCCGTACACCTCCGCGTTCAAATGATCGACAGCCTTGCATGCCGCATTCTGCTTCACGGCATCCTTCGCATCCGCCGCAGATTCCGCCACAGCTTTGCGCACGGCATCCAACTCCGACAACAACGCATCCAGCCGATACACCGACGGATACTGTTTTGCGTACGCGCGAATGGCGCGTTCCATCGCCTCCGCATTGAAGAGCCGCAATGTGGTGAGTTGCATCTTCCCCGTCACTTTGTTTTGCCGCCATGCGGCACGGAAAGGCGCCAGGTCTTCGCGCGTGTTGACAGACTCGACCTTTGCCTGAAGTTGTTTCTGAACCTCCTTGTCATCAATCGTGTTCACGAGCCGCTGCGCCATCTCCTTCCAGCGTTTCTCGCGTCCCCATGACGGCTTGTCCTTGAAGATCCAAAGATTGCCAAACTCCAAGCGGATTTCCTCCTTTGATTCGGGGAAGTCTTGCATCAGACGAGGCAGAAGTGAATTCATGCTGCCGACATCCGGCAACGCCTCCGTGACATCCAGCGCGGAGTCCATCCAGTTCGACCGCTTCTGGTAGGCGGCAAGAACCTGTTCGGGCGTGGCGGGTTTTCCCGGAATACGCTTCCCTATGTCGCCCCCCTTGGTTCCAGTCTCATCGACTGTCAATGCAGTGTCCTTGGGCGAAGGCTCCGCGACACGCTGTTCCCATACGATCAACCGCTTGTCGTTCAAAATACGGACACGGCAACCGTAGAGGCGTTTGGGTTCTTCACTGCGATTCCACAAAACGATTCGCTCAATGGGGAAATCTCCTTTCAGATCTACCTCCCACCAAGGATTCGCATGGTTCTCCGGCGTATGGGTAATCGAGCCGCCGCCCCACGACGTATTCGTGTTACCGTCAATCGCACGTGACGCCACGCCGCCGTGCGCGGTCTCGCTTTGGGAAGCCTCGCCACGCATGGCAACATTCTTCCCACTGGAAAAAATCTGCACCTCCGCCAGACTCAGCGTTGCCTGTTCTTTTGGGATATCGACGCGAACGTAACGTCCGCCGACAGCTCCCCCAGCCAAGAACGAGCACCCCAAAACGACGGCGAACACGCACCAAAAACGACCTCTCATCTGCTTCCCCTTCCCTTTAGAAAAACAATTATACCAAAAATCCTGCGCTAAGACTATCTAGAATTTCCGTCCGCATTTTCCAAGTGGACAACTGCGTATTACACCGTCGCCTTTTGAAAATGAAAACAACAGAAACAACTTAAAAAACAACTTGTCGTTAGAGCGCAGCCTAAAGGCAGTAACGCGGTGGGCACTTCGCACCAACGTATAAAGCGGAGACAATGGGGACGGATGGTTAGCCTTGAGGGCAACGTCCTCGTTGCCCAGCTTAACACGCTTTACCAGCTTATCATGCCTAACCGGCTGGCAGCGTTAGCCGCCTTTCCCTATTGCCTATTCCTTGCTTCTCCGCGCTTTTCAGCTTCTCAGCCTCTCAGCTTCTCAGCTAGCTATGCGGCTAGCTGCGCAGCCCTAGCTCAACTTGATTTTGCCGGCAAGTTTCATCAAAACCGTTGTCGAGACAACGGAGATGACAACCAAAACGATACCGAGTGCCTGTTGTCCGTAGAGAAGGTATCCGATACCGAACAGGAAAGACCACACGGCAAGGCATCCGATCATCATGCAGAGGATGCCGGTCGGCACGTCCCACGCTTCCTTCGGACGGTCTGCCTCGGAAAGTTTCGCTGCGATCTGCTTCCATCCCGGTCCACCTGCGTGGATCTTCTGACAGAACGAGGTTAGAATCTCATCCTTTTCGGGCTTGGTCAGGTAGGTCACGCAAACCCAGCCGATTGTCGTGATCAACACGCCGATGATCAGTTTCCAGGAACTGTAGTCCATGATCTTCAGCATCCCCGCGTTCTCCAGTGCGGACTCGATGCCGAGCGGACCAGCACCCCACTGGAAGAAGCAGGCTACGATGAAGGAGATGATCATCGCCGAAATCTCACTCCAAGCATTGATTCGCCACCAGAACCAGCGTAGGATGTAGAGCAGACCCGTACCCGCGCCGATCTGGAGCAGGATGTCGAAGGAGTCCTTCGCGCTCTGCAACCAGAGCGCAACCAACGCAGTCAACACCAGAAGCGACACCATCGAAATCCGCCCGACTGCGACAGCCTTCTTCGAATCGGCATTGGGATTGATGAAACGGAGGTAGAAGTCCTGCACGACATAGGAGGAACCCCAGTTCAACTGCGTGGCAATGGTGGACATGTAAGCCGCGATCAACGAGGCGACAATCAAACCGAGCCACCCCTTCGGCATACGGGAGATCATGGCGGGATATGCCAAGTCATCCTTCAGGTAGTGCTCATCGACTTTCGGGAACTCTTTGGCAAGGCTTCCGATACCATTCGCCTCCGCGCGTTTCTGACGGATGAGAGCGACCTGTTCTGCGGCGAGCTTCGTCTGCTCGTTCTCGTAGGTCTGCACGATGGCCGCATTGTCCTTGAGCCATACCTTGGCAGCATCCTGATCCGCTTTCGGAGTGATCGGGAATACGACGAGTGAGGCGAGAGCCACCAGCAACCAAGGCCAAGAACGGACGGCGTAATGCAGGAAGTTGAAAAGGAGGGTCGCGCCTACCGCGTTCTTCTCGTCCTTTGCCGAAAGCATACGCTGCGCAATGTAGCCGCCACCACCAGGCTCAGCCCCCGGATACCAGACATTCCACCACTGGATCGCAACCGGCAGAATCAGGATTGTCATGACCGTGGAAAGTCCGCCTTCGGAGAAGGACGGGAAGAGCGAGAGCTTCGCCTGAATGCCCAGTTCTCCGAATTTGTCGATCATCCCCGACATGGAAGAGAACCCGCCGAGGTCGGAGGTCTTGACCGCATAAACGGCGGCAAAGATTGCGCCGATCATCGCAATCGAATACTGATAGAAGTCAGCCCAGATTGAACCAGTCAAGCCACCCAACGTCGCGTAGATACCGACACCGATCATCGCGTACACCAGCGTCATCAAGGGAGAGAGTCCGAAGATTACCTGCCCAATCTTGATCGCCGCCAACGAGACAGATCCCATGATCATTACGTTGAAGAAGACACCGAGATAGAGTGCGCGGAACCCGCGCAGGATGGCTGCGGGCTTGCCGCTGTATCGGATCTCGTAGAAACCGAGGTCCGTGTTCAGGGCGGAACGCCGCCACAGTTTGGCATAGACGAAAACGGTCAGCATGCCCGTAAGAAGGAACGCCCACCATGCCCAGTTCCCGGAGACGCCCTGCCGACGGATAATGTCCGTCACGAGATTCGGCGTATCGCACGAGAAGGTACAGGCGACCATGGAGACACCGAGCAGCCACCAGGGCATCGACCGTCCCGACAGGAAGAAATCTGCCGCGCTTTTGCTGGCTTTTTTCGTTGCCGCCACACCAATCGAAATCACGGA
>JAFYDR010000204.1 GCA_017544725.1 Kiritimatiellia bacterium | reverse complement strand
ATATTTTAGAGGAAAATAAGATCGAAGTCAACCTGATTTTTTACCTGATTTTAACCTGATTTAAAATGCTTTCTTCTTTGAATTATTGATTGGCTATGGTAAGATGGTTTCGTTGTTCGGGATTGTGTCCATCATCAAAGGAGGTTGCTATGTCCGAGACTGCCCAAAAAATTTTGTTCTGTACGGATTTTTCGCAAAACGCGCTTCAGTCGTTTTCGTATGCGCTCCGCGCGGCGAAAGAAATTCCCGATGCGCAACTGGTTCTCTTCCACACGATGCCGGAACCGGACGCGCAGTTTTGGAAAGGGTACATCCTAGATTCGGATGATGCCATGACGGAAATGAAGCAAAAGATCCACGAGAAGATCGATGCGGAGTATCGACCGCTCCTGCCGCCAGACTGCCCGATGGAAGTTGTGCTAACCACAGGCGATGCACCGGAGGAAATCCTACATTATGCGAACCGAGAGAATGTTCGCATGATCGTACTCGGCAGACAAGGGAGCGGTATGATTTCTCAATGGCTGATGGGGAATGTCACTGCCCGCGTCGTCCGGAAAGCGAACTGTCCCGTCCTAGTTGTCCCCCTCTCTTTCATCGAAAAGCAAAAACAAGCCAAATGATCGGAATATCGAAGCTTTATCTAGGCACTGTCGAAGTCTCGGATCCGTTACGGTACGGACGTGCCTCCGGCAAGCTCCCGAGTCATCTACTGCAGTTCTCGAAGGACAAGAAGCCGGTCGTCGTATGGAACGTCACCTCGCGCTGTAACCTGAAATGCGAGCATTGTTATGCAGCCGTTCCGCAGGTACAGCCGGAGTTGAACACAGAACAGGCGTTCGCCGTTCTGGACGATCTCGCGGGCTTCGGCGTTCCCGTTGTCTTATTTTCTGGCGGAGAACCTTTCACACGTCCGGATATTCTCGACCTCGCCCGTTATGCGGCATCGAAAAAATTGCGCGTCGTGTTCTCGACAAACGGGACGCTGATCACGCATGAGGTTGCCGAAGAAATCCGGAAAATCGGCGTTTCGTATGTCGGCATCAGTATCGACGGCGGTCAAGCGGTTCATGACCGTTTCCGCCGTATGGATGGAGCATTCCAAGCCGCGCTCAAGGGAATCCGCAACTGCCGGGATGCAGGAATCAAAATTGGTCTCCGCGTTACGATCACCCGTGACAACGTGCAGGAAATTCCAACGATTTTTGATCTGATGGAAAGCGAAAACGTGCCACGTCTCTGCCTTTACCATCTCGTCTATTGCGGACGCGGTGCAGAAATTGCCGACCACGATCTAACGCCTGAGGTGCGCCGGAAAACGGTGGACCTGATCATCGACCGTACGAAACGCCTTCACGATCTCGGATTTCAAACCGAAGTATTGACGGTCGATAACCATTGTGACGGTCCCTACCTCTATCTGCGGATGCTACGGGAAGCGAATCCGCGTACCAACGATGTACTCTCTCTCCTCCAAATGAACGGTGGCAATAGTACGGGACTCGGAATCGGTTGCATCAGCTGGGATGGAACTGTCTATCCCGACCAGTTCTGGCGCAACAAACCTCAGGGCAACGTACTGGAGAAGCCGTTCAGCGAGATTTGGGGTAACCCGCAGGAGGGCTCCCTTCTCTGGCAGTTACGTCACCGGAAAGAACGAATCACTGGGCGGTGCGCCGCCTGCCGTTTCCTTTCCATCTGCAATGGGAATTTCCGTGCACGCGCAGAAGCGGCAACCGGCGATATCTGGGCGAGCGATCCGACCTGTTATCTAACGGATGAAGAAATTCGGGGGGACAACACCTAACGGCAACTTCAAAACCACAAACAACGCGGGGGCCACGAAACGAGTTTGAAGGAACTCACGATTCTCTGTGTATCCTGTGGTTAAAAATGATAGCCGAGAGGTTTTGCAATTGGCTCAACTATTCAATTGGAGACGTCTCTATGACACAAGACAAAATACGCGGTTCTCTCATCGGCGGGGCAATCGGGGATGCACTTGGCTATCCCGTGGAATTCTTGTACTCATTCGCTTCCATCCAGTCCAAGTACGGAAAACATGGCATCACACGACTCGACAAGAAAGCATTCGAGTATCAGGGCGCAAATGGTAAAGCGGTGGTTTCTGACGATACGCAAATGACGCTCTTCACCGCTTGCGGTCTGCTGAACGCCAAGCGTCTAAATCAGCCGCCCCTAGAGGCAATCAAGCGAGCCTATCTGGAATGGTACGAAACTCAAACCCGCCAGAAAACGAAATCTTGTCCAGAGTGCTGGATCCGGAATGTGCCGGAATTGAATCAGCGGCGGGCACCTGGCACGACCTGCATGTCCGCCCTCAGCGAAATTGCAGAAGGCGCTCCACACGGCAACAACAACAGCAAGGGATGCGGCGGCGTCATGCGTGTCGCCCCCATTCCTCTCTTCGCAGTTGTGGGACACCGCATGGACATTTTGGATTCGGATCGCTTGGCAGGTGAAGCTGCCGCCCTCACGCACCGTCACCCGCTCGGTTTCATCTCGGCAGCTATACTCGCGCATGTCATTTATTTGCTCGCCCAAGAACCATCCCCTACCCGACAAACGCTGGAGATGGGAATTCCCGATGCCCTGTCGGCGATGCGTTCCCTCTACCCGCAATATACCCGACACGTAGAAGTTCTCGATGCTCTCTCCAAACAGGTAATCTCCCTCGCATCAAAACCTACCCCGGACATTGAAAACATCCCGATACTAGGAGAAGGTTGGGTTGGCGAAGAAGCACTGGCAATCGCGCTATATTGTTCACTTCGCCATTTCGACAGTTTCGAGAACGCAATGATTGCTGCGGTAAATCATGGCGGTGACAGTGACAGCACTGGAGCCATCGCCGGGAATATCCTCGGCTCGGTAATCGGATACAAAGCCATTCCTTCCTTCTACACGGATGATGTTGAGTTGCACGATCTGATTCTTCACATAGCTGACGACCTTTTCACTGGAACCAGCTCCGCCAGCTAGAAGTCGGTAAAAGAATCTGGATTGTGAAAGCTGTGATGGGTAAACAGGGAGAATGATATGAAATTCAATGTAAAGCTCGTTGTCGTATTCAGTATTCCGTTCCTATTTGCGGAATACGTAAAGGCGGAAAACGAAGAATGGACACTGACACCACTAGGTGCGCCGGGAACACTCTCTGTGCCGAAGGAGTTTCCGAAGAAACCGCACCTCTCCGACCAACCGCCGCAGCGTCCAGACGGACTCGTCCTGTTTGACACCGACTGTACCGCATCTGTAGTCGTCCGCAGTTCCGTCAAAAAGGTACGCCTTCTTGCAGAAGAGATCCGTTGGCATCTCGCCGAAATGACTGGACATGAAGTTCTGTTACTGGATGCGCCGCCATCCAACGGTGCGCCATTCATTGAGGTCGGTACAGACGACGTGCCGAGCCAGACCGCGATCCTGAAAATCGAAGGGAACAAAGTAACCGTGAGCGGCGATGGTTCCGGCGTGAGCCATGCTGCCACCTATCTTTTGGAATCGTTGGGTATCCGTTACCTCTGGCCGGGAAAGAGCGGGAAGGTCATTCCCAAGAAAACAAGAGTCGTTCTTCAGAAAATCTCCTTAAACGATCCTCCTCAATTCAAAATACGAGACCTGCGCATTCCCGTCCCGGAGCAGATTCGGAGCAAAGAAACGGCTCTGCCTTTCTTGGGTATCGATATTCCCACATTCACAAAGCGATACCGTGAGGCACAAGTTGACCGTGCCGGAAACCGCACCTTCTATCAGTGGCACGGCTTCAACGACTTCGGCGTAATTGATTCAAATAAGCCATCCTTGCAACGTACGATCACAGGTGGCCACTACTTTGGAGACTACTATGCCAAATTCAAGGAATCTCATCCCGAATGGTTTGCGCTTCAGCCTTGGGGCACACGGGAGAACAAGTACAAACGTCCTCGCCTCTGTCTCTCCAACGAGAAACTGATTCACGAGATCATTCGCGACCGCGTGGCTGAAATGAAAGCGCATCCGACTGCCTACGCGGTTTCGATCTGTCTGCCGGATGGGGATCGTGACGCTCCATGCATGTGCCCGAAATGCCGGAAATTGGACCCCATAAATGCGCCCGTAATTGATTTCTCCTACTACAATCCGGAACGCACCACAAAGAAGTACGTCTCACTCTCTGACCGTATGCTTTGGTTCTCCAATCGTATCGCGGAAGAGTTCGTCCAAGAGTGTCCGGACAAGAAGCTCAAGGTTTTCGCTTATGCTGATTACGTCAATCCGCCGGTACGTCTTCGTCCCCATCCAGCCCTGATCATTTTCAACGTAGAAGGAGAATTGAACAATCCCGAAACGATCGGACGAGAGGTCGCTTCTGTCGCAGGGTGGAATAGTTTCGGAAACGAAATCATCTGGCGCCCCAACATTCTCATGGCTTTAAAGGCACCCGTACCGCAGAACTTTGCACGACAACTCTACGAGGAAATGCAACTTTTCCGCGAAAATGGAATCATCGGCGTTTGCTTCGACTGTTTCAACGGGGAATTCATCAATCACGCATTTACCTTTTACATGCTTGGCCGAGGCCTTTTCAATCGGGATAGGCTCACCTACGAAGGCCAGGTACAGGATTGGTGTGCCTGTTTCGGAAAAGCGTCTGGAACGATGCGCGAATATCTGGACTTGATTGAATCCGCTTTCACACAAACGCTCGCGAAACATGGCGGAGCAACCGAATTGATTGAAAGTTACCCAATCGAAAAATTGGACAAGCTCTTTGCACGCGCTGCGACAGAGGCGACGGGTGACACGGATTCACTCGAACGCATCGCGTTCCTACGCAAAGGGGTAACTGCCGCCCGCGAATTCGCAAAGCTCAACGCGGTCTGGCGTTCAGGCGACTGGCATGCCCTCTTCCGAGCACGTGATGACTATAAAGACTATGTGCGCCAGACAGCGATGGAAAATCCCGCCACCTTCAACCCGATCGAACTAGGAATGAGCTGTCCATATCTGCGCGGCAGGCCTTTCAAGAAGTAAACCTTTTCATATTTGCGTTCTTCCTTCCTGTTGTTTCGACTTTCTATAATCGAATAACAATGGCAGACCGCAAGATTATTAAGCCGAAGTTCGATTGCGACTTCCGTCGCCAAAGAATGTCCTTCTGCGCGTCCCATACGTCGCCCTGCGAGCCGAGGAACGCTGTACCAGCCTCGCCGCCATCAACGACTACGTAAATCATGGCTTCAGGCACCCTATTGGACAGACAATAATGTCGTCATCCTTTCGACGATACGCAAAATCACCTGATGCAACAAGCACCATGCGGAACGATGGCGGTGGCATTCTGGTGGTATCGATTTTTGCCGACAGCGACTTAAGTGTCTTAATACCCTTCGCAATCAAGGCATCCCCGCCTGTCTTGATTTCCACAAGCCCATACGAACCATTCTCCAGTCGCATGATCGCGTCGCACTCAAGCCCGCTCTTGTCAAGATAATGAAGCAGAGATCCGCCAAGCGATTCCGCGATGGTGCGGAGATCGCGGACTGCAAGCGTCTCAAAGAACAATCCGAATGTCGGCATGTCGTTCATCAAGTCGCCCGGGGCAATTCCCATCGCAGCAGCCGCAATAGACGGATCTGTGAAATATCTCGTGTCAGTCTTGCGAAGCGGCGTCTTACACCTCAGGTTCGGGCACCAGGCCCGCATATCTTCAGTGACGAAAATCCTTCGCAACGCCTTCAGGTACGAATAGACGGTATCCTCCGTCAGCGTGTCGGAGTCATTCGCCTTCATGTCCGCGCAGATCACAGCTGCGGACGATTGCGTACCTTGCAGCCGGGCGAGGCTACGCATCAGCCGCTGTACGCGTTCCGGATCGCGAAGTTTCCTGTCAACTCTGGAAACATCACTCTCGACTATTGCCGTGAAATATTCCCTGGCAGGCCCTCTCGCCGCCCGTCCCGTAAGATCCAGCGCACCCGGCCAGCCACCCCTGCATATAAGCTCGCAGACGTCATCAAGCTCGAGATCGCTCTTCGCCCCAGTCACGTCCTCCCCTGCAAAGAGGCTCGCCACCGACACCTCACCCGTTGACTCGCCGCTCTCCCACAGGCTCATCGGACGCATGGTCAGCCTTGCGATGCGCCCCGTTCCGGAATGTCGCGGCACACGCTCTGGCGAATCATCGTCAACCTCTGGCGGAACAGCACTGCCAGTCAGAATGAACATTCCCCTTCTGCCGCGATCCACCGCCGACCTGACCGCGTCCCACAACAACGGACCTTCCTGCCATTCATCAATGAGCCGCGGCGTCGCCCCCTCAAGCAACTTGTCGGGACGTGTTTGTGCAAGAATACGATTGGACTTCCCCTTCACGGAATCGTCAAGGGACACTTCGCTGCGCACCACCTGACGCGATGTCGTGGTTTTTCCGCACCATTTCGGACCTTGCACCAAAACCGCCCCCATGTAGGACAGTTTTTCCGCCAACATCGCATCGGCTATTCGTTTTCTATATTTTTCCATTGCGGCGTAGATTATAGCAGATCCAGCTGGCAATTGTCAACCGTTAGGTAATTTGGCGTCTTTTCGTTAGGTAATTTGACGTCTTTTCGTTAGGTAATTTGGCGTTTCATCAGCAAAGGGAAGAATAAGGATGCAACCTGTCTTTCCAATACTATCGCCTCTATGCGAGTGGGAGTCCCGATTCACACAGCGTCTTTTCGTCGTGCAGAGCGATTGCAGGGCTGTCGAGGCGGCGGCCTTTCGCGCAGACGAACTTGCATACGGCATAGTCCTGTCTGCGGCGGTCATATTCCTCGATCCAAGAATTCCCGCCCTCGTAGCGCTTCATCTTCATGCGCCACGGCTTCGGCGTCAACCGTGCACGGTAGCACTTCTGACTGACGCAAAGATTCGCGTACAGATGATCCGCGTTAAAAAAGGCCATAAGCGTCCGTGTGCGTGGGCCGTCCGGCTCCAGACGGCGTCCTTCGACAACCAGCCGAAAACCCGCAGCCGTCCTGTAGAGTCGAAAGCCTAAGTCGGCGTTCTCTGACCTCGACAGCAATGCCTCCATTCTGGCAACCAACACATCCTCAGGCGACCGCGCCACTCCGAAAATCGCCCGAAGAGATTCGCCAAAGGTACGGCGGACATGGTCGATGTCGATGAAACACGTCTCCTCGCTGTTCAGGACTTCCGCCCCGTAGCGGTTGCGTGTCACGACGTTGAGAGAGTCCTGCTCATAGATGACCGACTCGCAGATCGGTCGTACATATTCGCCATCCTCAAACCATCCGTGCAGTTCGCACAGACGGCGACGATGTTCCTCAAGATCCTTTTCGCTATATCGTTTACCCTTTGCATTCCAGTCAGCAAGTTCCGTGAAGATTGCCTCCAGCCGATCCATCGCTTCTGACTCCGAGACATTCGAGCCAACAGTCACGCGGAAATTCTCCTCAAACGGCTTGCCCGCCACAACTTCACAGTGCAGAGATCGCGTCTCTGTCAACCAATAACGCCATATCTTCATATTCCATTCTGTATCTGCGCCGATAGCAAATAAAAACGCACGGTCTCCTGACGCATGTGCATGTCGAAGCCGATTGCGTTGAGCCTGCCGGAAAACCTCCCCAATCTGAAGGAAGCCTCCACAAGATCGGCCTCAATCTCGGCGACATCCCACCTAAAACAAGGCCAATTCTTCTGTTGTTGGATATAGCGCATCTGTTATCTCCGTTGTTTTTTGCGGATATTCTACCATATAATCTCCGCAAGATACAAGTGCTGCAATCGTGATGAAGTTATGCGGGGCGCATCTGTGTATTTCACCCATCTCATGCGCACGAGAGAATTTTGAAAACAACCAGAACAACTTGAATACAACATTTGAAAGAGGTGTGCGGACCAACCTGCCCGCACATCGCTTCTCCTTTGCCTTTACCATGACAATCATTTGAGGTAATCGCCTATACCTTCATTGCATGAAGAGTGACGAGTGACGGATGACAAGTGAAGGGAGGGGCAACGTCCTCGTTGCCTAGCTTCGCTCGGAATGAAGAATGAAAAATGACGAATGAAAGCGGGAGGGGCAACGTCCTCGTTGCCT
>JAFYDR010000203.1 GCA_017544725.1 Kiritimatiellia bacterium | reverse complement strand
GGGGCGTTTTTTGCGGCGGAGTCTCTCGCAGGGACCGCAAAAATCAAGTGTTTTGTCTGCTACGGTGGCAGCGGACTGGAGTGCAAGACGGTCGAGGGAATGGTGACGCTGATTTCTCCTACATCGCCACTTGCCGAGGCGGCGTTGGGACGGAGTGCCAACGACACATTCATCGTGAACGGACGAGTCGATTACATCATAAAGGAGGTCGCATGATGTTTCCATACGATGAGTACAAGATGGCGATTGAGGCCGAAGCGAAGATCCGGCGCGAGGGCGTTGAGGCCGTTGTGCTGAATGCGGAAAAGGACGAGAACCAGCCCGGCTGTTATACGCTTGAGGTTGAGTTGCGCGCAACCTGTGACGAAGGTGCGCTGGATGAGGGCACGGTCAAGAAGGACGATTCGACGATCGGAACAATCCTCTCGATCGATGTCGAGGCGGGGCTTGTCACTGTCAGCGGCAGTCAGGATACCATGCCGGACGCGGGCGATGAAATCGTGCTTCAGCCGCCGGACTACCTGAAGAAACTGGGAGAGTTCGCCAATGTTCTGGTTGAACAGGAGGATCGCCGCCGAGAGGAGCGGTTCATGTCTTTGCGGGATTCGCTTCTTCAGGATACGACTGGGCTGGAGGTGGAATCAGCCAGTTTCCCGTATCTTCGGGAGGCGCAAAGGATGGCGCTTGAAGAGACGGAAGCACGTGGATTCTCGTTTGTGTGGGGACCGCCTGGAACAGGCAAGAGCTACACGCTTGGACACATCGCCGCCCATTATCGCGCAAAGGGGAAGCGTGTGCTGCTGCTCTCTACGACGAATGCCGCCGTGGATGTTGCGACGTTCGCGGTGGATGACGCCTGTGCACAGATTCAGGATCCATTGGACAAGGGTGATCTCATACGCTATTCGCGCGTGCTCACGCAGAAGGAGGAGTATGCCAAGCGACCGCACCTGATGGAGTTCACCAGGTTGCTCAACATCTTCGCACAGAAGCAGCGAGAGCTTGACAGAAAACGTGCGGCGGCGGCAAAGCGTCTGCGGGCGCTTTCGCCTGACGATGGCGAATATCAGGAATCTGTTTTGAAATTCTCCGCCATCTGCCAAGAGATTCGTCTCCTGGCAGAAGAGCGGAAACGTGAGATCGCGAAATGCCTTGCTCATGCACAGCTTGTGTGTAGTACGGTGATGTCCTGTCTATACAATGACATGTTCGGCGGGAAGTTTGATGTGATTCTCGTGGATGAAGCCTCGCTGATTCCGCTTGCGGTCTGGCCCTATCTGCTCAATGTCGCCCAGAACAGGAAGTTTGTGGTGGCAGGCGATCCCATGCAACTTCTTCCGATTCAGGCCCGCGATTCCGGACTGACCACGCACATGTGGTTCGACAACAGCATCTATTCGCACCTCGGCATGACGACATTTCGTGGTATTGAACCTTTTATTGTCTCTGGCGCGGTGACGTTGCTGAATGAGCAGACGCGCATGCGCAAGGGAATCTGCACCTTGGTCAGCAACTTGTTCTACAGGGGGCTTCTCACGGGAGACAGAAACGATTCCGATCTCGAACTGCCAGAGGGTACGATGCCGTCCCAGGATGTTGCGTTTGTCGATCCTGCCGATGCGGGAGAGCCTCATGGTCTTGGTCGTCTGCCGATGACTTACATGCGCAACACGAATACTACGACGGCGGGATGGGTGCTGAATGCAATAGGCGATCTCGTCCAGAGCAATCCTTCCGGGCGGAAGCTCAACATCCTCGTTGTCACGCCCTATCGCAATCAGGCGCGGCGTATCTATGCTGCGCGGTTGAGACGTTTCTCGGAAAACAAGGACGTTGCCGTAACTGTTTCCACGGTTCACAGGTGTCAGGGCTTTGAGGCGGACATCGTCTTCTTTGATCTTGTGAATCCGTCGAGCTGGTTCGTCAACAAGCCAGAGGCATCGCATTTGTGGTGTGTGGCCTGTTCACGGGCTCGACATAAGCTGGTGCTTGTTGGCGATCGCCATCAGATGGCTTTAGGGCAAACGGCGCGCATTGTCTTGAATCAGATTGACAAACAGGCAGGAAGATGTGCCG
>JAFYDR010000010.1 GCA_017544725.1 Kiritimatiellia bacterium | reverse complement strand
CCTGCCGCCAGTTCCGATGAGAACGTGCGTGCAGTTGGTCAGGTATCCGGAAATGAAGCCGCCGATGAACTCGACCTGCGACTGAGTGCCGTGCGCGGTAAGCGTTCCGCCGTCGAAAAGGTACACGGCAGATTTGCCGAGCTGGGCGTTTGTGATACGTTGCCCGATACGCCGTGCGCGCAACTCACCACCGTCGCGAACAGTTACGGTGCCGGTACCGAGACGGAACTGCCCCTCCGTGGAGAAAACCGTTCCCGCGTTCTCAATCACCATCGTTCCCGCAATGCCAGCGGTGTTATCTGCCATAATCACACCTGAATCAAAACCCGTGTGCAGAACTTGCGCACCGCCTGACAACAACCATTCGCCGGTCGCTCCACTTCCAAACGGAATGCACAGATAGCCAGAAGATGTGACAGTTCCGCCCGTCTGAAGCAAACGTCCGACGGAATTGTTCGATTGCCCGATATGCAAGGCGCGACCACCGAGTTCGAGAGTGCCAGCAACAATTGTCCAGACACCGGTCGCCCCTGTACCGCTACCGAGTTCCACGGTGTCACTCGTTACCTTCAGCGTCCCACTCTGAATCAGCGTACCGGTAGAACCTCCAGCCTGTCCAAGGTGGAGTTGCTTCGTCGAGAGTTGCGCGTTCGCCTCCAGCGTGAGCGTGGCACCTGCCCCAGCGACATTGCCGATCCGCACATAATCGGCGGTGTTCGTCGCGCCAGTGGAAATCGTGACCGCACCAGATCCAATCAACGCACCTGCGCCAGATGCTGGCACGGCTTCCGTACTCCAATTGCCAGGCACATTCCAATCGCCGTCTCCACCATTCCAAATCGAGTCAACCGTCGCAGCAGAACAGACAACGGCAACACAGCAGAATCCTACGGCAGTCCGTAGTTTAGCGGTTGCGTATTCAGTCAACAAAAAATCCATAACTCTCTCCCAATGAAACAGGAAGGGGGTACCTCCCAAAATTCATGTATAACGAAGAATAGTATAACATAATTTGGTGCTCCATGCAATCATGCAATCTTGAACCTGTGCGTAAAGGGCGCATCTGCGTATTTCACCGTCGTCTTTTGAAAATGAAAACAACAACTTCGCTGCGCGAAGTAGTGACGAGTGACTAATGACGAGTGACGAGATGTAGCAGTTTTCTACGTTATCCTCATGAATGTTCCTACGCGTGGCACACGGCGGTAATATGGAGAGCCGCCGTCTCGGCGGCTATGATGTGAACGATACAGCCGCAGAGACGGAAAGAAGAGGTGATGCGCGGACCTGTTGGTCTGCGCACCTCTTTCAGTTGTTGTATTCAGGTTATTCTAGTTGTTTCCAAAAATCCTCTCGTGTGTAATTTACCGTCATCTTTTGAAAATGAAAACAACAGAAACAACTTGTCTTTAGAGCGCGGACTAACTCGTCCGCGTAGCACACTTCGTAGGGCGGCTTCGCCGCCTGTCACTGCACCTTTGGCGGCAGCTAGAAGCGGATGAGTGGTAGCTTTTTCAGTTGCTCGGCGAACTCCGCATATTCTGCTTCCGTATAGGCTTCGTATGGGTGGCGGAATTGTCCGCAGTCATATCCGATACACCGCATGGCGGCTTTGCGTAAGCTCTGCTTCGGGAAGGTGTGGCAAACGAGTTCCACGACACGATTGATTTCCGCCTGCAACGCTGCAGCGGCTCGCACGTCATTCTCTCTCATTAGCTTGTACACTTCCACGAAAGCCGCCGGGATCACATTCTGCACGGTCCCGATCATCCCAGAGAAGACATCGGAGAATGCCAACGCCGAAATCGCGTGTTGGTCGCTACCAGAGAAGAAGATCGTCTCCTTGTCGAGACGGCGTTTGAGCCGTTGGACGGAGTAGAAATCCGTCCCTGTAAACTTCATCCCCTTCACATTTGGGAGTGTGAAGTATCGCGTATCGCTCGCTAGGTTGATGACGCCATTGACGGCGTAGATCAGGAATGGCAGGGGGGTTGCCGACGAGATCAGCCGATAGTGGTTGTAGATGTCATCGGGTTTTTGTCCATAATAGACTGGCGGAACGGAGGAAACCCAATCGCATCCGACATCGGCGGCGTAACGTGCGAGTTCTACCGCATCGTCCGTGTTCACGCAACCGACATGCGCAATCAACTTGGCTCGTCCCTTTGCGACCTTCGCCGCACGCGAAAAGACGCGCTTGCGTTCGGCGACAGAAAGCAATAGCCCCTCGCCCGTTCCCCCCGTGAGGTAGAAACCGCGAATCCCGTTGCTGATCCCGAATTCCACAAGGCGTTCAATCATCTCCTCGTTCAGGCTCAAGTCTGACTTGTACGGTGTAAACAACGCCGTATAGACGCCCGGCATTTCACGAAACGCCGGATCGGAAAACTGCGGGATATCAATTGGTTGGACAGTCTGTGTTGTCGCGCTCTGTGCTAGACAGACGCCCGTTGCAGCGTGGACCGCACCTGTAATAAAAGTTCTTCTGTTCATTTGTATCTCCTATCTATCGTGGCGGCGTAGCCGCCAACTGAGAAGCTATGCGCTTCGCGCCAGTGACGAGTGACGAATGACAAGTGACGAGATGGTGCGTGTCGCATGACTCATGACGCGTGTCATTCGATTGCCGTCGAACGGTAGCGACAAGCGCGCCCCTCCCATTCTCTGTGACCTTCGTGAACCTCTGCATCTCTGCGTGAGACAAAGTGGTGGCACCACTACAGCCTACTCCCTCCGGCCTCTTGCTTCCTTGGACTCTGCGTAAGGCAAAGAGTTCTGCGAATCGGGCGAGGATTCGTTCTAGCGCACGATACGCAAAAAGGCGTGAATGGCGCGATAGCTCATCCGTCTCGCCGCGTACCTCCGTGTACTCATGCGCGATCTTACGATTCGTCAAGATACGGTGCAACTCACGGTTGGATTCTAGAAAGAAATCATCTGTTCCCACGATGGAAAAGAAGTGAATCGCACTGGGTTGAAGACGTTTCGCCTCCGTCGTCACGGAGTAGTCACGCCAACGCTCGGCGTTTTCCGATGATGGTCCCAGCAGACGGATCAAGTCTCTTCGATTCGTGTACGACTGGATATCAACCCCGCCTATAATGTTGCCGACTGCCCCGAAAAGATCCGTGTGGCGCATCCCGATTCGGGAAGCACCCTGTCCGCCCATTGAGTGTCCTGCGATCGTGCGCATCTCCTTCTGTGGAATGGTACGGAAATGCGTATCGACATACGACACCAGTTCCTGAACGACGAAGGTCTCCCGTCTAACTGTTGGCAAGATCGGTGAATCCATCCACCAGTCCGTTCCGCCATCTGGAATCACCGCGAGGAAATGTCCACGATCCACACTTTTTAGGATTGATGGCTGGAGATAAGTCGTGTGGTCATTACCTGCTCCGTGCAGGAGATAGACTACGGGGAAACGCGTTTGTTCATCCGACGCATAGTCCATCGGTAGGATGACAGCGGTTCTCACCGTACACGCCATCGCTTTGCTTGGTACATCAATTTCTTGTACGGTCGCTCCAGAAATGGAACAGGCAGAAACCGTAATCGAAAACGAGACTAGGATAAACAGGAGATTTGTAACTTGCGACGACTTTCTCGTGTCATTACTCATGGCTGGACATTCTCCCGTAACCGCCATTTGGTTGCCATGATACATGGTTTTCCCCCGGTGGGCGGCTGTTGGTAGTAAACGGTTAGCAGGATTCCTTTGTCCAGCTCAATCGTTGCCGGATAACCGAGGTCTCTGTTTTTAGAACCGGAGAGTTTCGCCTCGAACTCCCAAGTGCGTCCGCCGTCTCGTGAGACCGCAATGTACTCGCCGAAACCACCATGTGTCGGAGTGCGACGTCCATAAGTTGCCAAAAGCCGCCCGTCTTTCAAGACCAGCAAGTGAGGCGGCAATCCAGAGAGAGGGGATGGGACCATCGGTGTCCACGTCCGTCCACCATCCGAGGAACGTGTCTCGCGCATCAGCACGTCCTTCGCCCTGTCGCAACGGACAAGCGCATACAGTTCGCCATTCGGCAATTCAGCGACGTGCGGCTCGTGCATCCAATGTTTGTAGCGTTCATTCTCGCCCGTTGCATCCGCAATCGCCTCGCAACGCGTACTCCACGTGTGGCCCCCATCTGTCGAACACTCGACCATGATGGTGGTGTGTTCCGAATAGCCCCGCGTGAACATTCGTTTGAGACTGTCATCAAAACGCCGTCCGAACTGCATGAGCGTTCCGTCTTTCAGGAGGATTGGTCCATGTGGTGTTTGGGAACGGAGCGTAACTAGTTTTTCGGGCATTGTCCAAGTTTTACCGTTGTCAGAGGACCAGATACCGTAGTATCCCCAGTTCGCGCGTTTTTCCGCATCGGTCGTCAATCGATCAACTGCCTGCCATTTCGCATACTGGGTACCGGCCGGATAGTTGGTTGTGTCGAAGTCACGGTAAACGCGATAGGCGACCGAATTGAACCAGGTTACGAAGAGTCGTCCATCCGGTAATGTCACGATCCCCGCGTCACGGTCATCGAGTTTCGTCTTGCCAATCGTGCGTGGTGCACTCCAAGTTTCGCCATCATCCGTCGACTTCACCATCTGCACTTTTCCGAAGGGACAAACGTGTGCGTCGCGGTCCCCGGAAAATACAGCGACCAGCGAACCGTCGGCGGCTTTCGCGACGCTCGGCCACGAACACTGTCGTCCCTCCTCCTGCGCGATCACATGCGTCCAGAGAAGCTCTACTCGTGACTGATCTCTCGTGATATGATGCTCTTCCACGTTCTTCCACTGTTTTGCCAACGAGACACGCTTACCGTCGATGCGGATATCTTTCACGGTGGCAACCGTCTGACTGGCGTAGAATCCAACTCGACCGACTGTGTCGGAGATCTCCGCCTCGTACAACTTGGTATCGTCGAAAAAAACTTCCAATGTCTTGCCGCACCGAACCAGTTTGGCGGAGTACCATTTTCCCGCCTCCTGACGTTTCTTGATCCGTTTGAGTTCTTTTGTGACGCCACCCGAAAGATTCCGATAGAGAATCGCGCTCCAGCGGTCGTAATGCACACGGAAGAACTCTTCAGATCCCGTTGATCCGATTACAAGTCCGACGGCCATCACGCCGTCCGTCTGCTTCACGGAATACTTCGCCTCCAGCGAGACATCGCCATACGATTCCACGTTGTAAAATGCGTATGTTGGCGATTCCGAACCATCCAGCAGGAGGGTTCCATCGGACGTTACCTTCGCTTCCTGTGACAGTGTTGTCCAAGCTTCACGCGACATAGATGGTGTAACTGGATCTGCTGCACAGACGAATGTGCAGAAAGTCAGTCCTGCAAAAACAAGTTGTTTTATTCCCATTTTAATTTCCCTTTCCCTAAAAGCCACTAACGTGTTAGGCGTGTTAAGCCGGTTAAGCGTGTTAAGCGGGCAACGAGGACGTTGCTCCTCCCTTTCTCTGCGCCCTCCGTAAACCTCTGCGGACTTGAAATCACCCTAGCGTTACCGCACCGAAATTACAGTTCCGTTCTTGACTCCCAGAACAATCAACTTGCCTCGAACAGAAACGCTCCACCGCTGGGGCGAATCCGTCTCGCATGGCTGGGCAAAGGCCAACGATACCGTGTCAGGGCAGGTGAGAGCACCTTTCACCTCTACCACCGTTACCTGTCCGGCGGTACGGTACTCGGCAAGATTCTCTGGATCCAGAATCGTGATCGTCGCGTCCTGTGCCAGCGTAAGCCTTTGGTTGACGGTCAGGTGCTTTCCAGCGAAGATATCCGCCGCCGTGCATTCGATTCGGTTGGTCACGGTGTAATATCCGTATGAGGTGGTGCCGCAACCACGGATAAACGGGACTGTGACTTGTGTAGTGGAACTGTTCACTGTGAACATCGATCCCTCTTTGAGGATGATACCCACGTCCGGCGGCAGACCACCCTGCGCCGCACTCGTATTCATGAAGCCTAAGATTCCCGCCTCTACCGTCACATTACCCTTAAAGGTGCTGGCGCCGGACAAATTCAACCGTTGCTCCCCGCGTTTCGTAAACCCCGCCCAGCCGGTTTCGGGTTGATCCTCCAGCGTGACCGCGCACGAATAGGTGTTCGCGGCACCGCCTCCGCTGAGCGTCGCGGTAGTCGTTCCCTCCGCGTATCCCCAACCCGGACTCGTCACGACGATTCCCGTCAACCGCCGTGTCTCGTTATCAAACTCCACAACCGCCGAGGCTCCCGCGCCCTCGCCTGAGATGGTGATAACTGGAGCACCGATGATTTTTTCCTGAGAAAATGCGGCATCCGTCGGAAGCGCAATAGAACGAATCCGCTTCCCCTCTCCGGGAGCGACGAACGCGAACTCCACCGTCGCGGTGCCGTATTCCGTCCGTGCCGAGTTCATCGTGTCGCACGTATCGATCACGAAACCCTTTTCATAGACGGTGGTCCGTGTCGGTCTGCGAGCTGCAGAAGTGGTAGCCGAAGCAAAAGAACTCTGTCCTGACAGACGGGGCTTGATGATGCCCCCGTTAAGGTTCAAGTAAAACGGTGTTTCCTCGTGAAAGCGGTAGAGGTACGATGTGTTGAGCGTGCCGCCGTCATAGAGATTGACTGTAATTTGGGCATTTTCGTTGCTGTGCAGGATTCGCATCTGATCGGTTGCCACCAGTTCGGAGTTCTCGCCACCGATGGAAACCGCGACAGTTGCGGCGTGGTTGCGGCTGTCTTTGTTTCCAATCTCGAAGTATCCAACGAATGTGTTTGTGGCGTGGTTGTTCTGGTCGTACAACACGTTTCCGCCGGTCTCCGAGGCGATGCGCACATTGACTCCCTTATCGACAATCATGCGACCGCCGTTCCGCGTGGAGAATACAGCTGTTCCTTTTTTGCAACACCAGATTGTACCACTACACAATGTCGCATCCATCTCGAAGCTGCCGCAGCTGATTCCGTAATAGGCATACGATCCCGCCGTTTCCGCGATCAGGTCGCCACCGCGCATCGGCCAATACACGAGACCGCCTGTCTGGTACATCGCACCCAATCCCGCGCGTCCCACATTGACCGCCGTGTTCGACACGACCGCGCCTTCGAAGATTTCGATCGTTCCGCGGTGTCCAGCCTGACGACCGATGTACATTCGCGAGGATGCTCCTGTAGAGCCCCAATGCTCGCCCAGCAGTACGCCACCTTCCCGAACGGAGATCGACGGATATACTGTCGTGTCACCGATGTCTGGATAGGTAGCGAGCTCGGCGTTGCGCCAGCGCAGGACTGCGTTCGAGACCACGAGCGAACCACCTGTCTGGTCCACTGGCCCGTACACGTCGGTCTGTCCACCTCCGATGACCAGCGTTCCATCTCGGATAGTGATTTTGTTCACCTCATTCGTCCCGGTCAACTTGGCGGTCCCTTTCGCGCCTGCCGTGATTGCAATGTCCTGCCGATTGGAGATATTTCCTGTCAACGTGAAAAAGCTTTTTGCTGGTGTCGGCTTGAACAAGAGTCTTCCTGTCGGCTCAATGGGACCGGCCCACACGTTGTTGATGTCCGGCTTGCTCGTGCCGACGGAATCACATCCAAGAACTGAATCCCCTGTTCCCGTTGATGCAAGCGTCCAGCAGATAGGTGTGGCGAGTTCGCGGAAACGCACGGATGCCGAGCCGCCGCTGGAATTGGCCAGTGTGAGAACGTTGTTCGCGGAACCGCCCTGCATCGCATTGTATCGGGGAAAGAACGTGCCTTGCAGAATCGTGATGTTTCCCGGATCGTCAGTCGAACCGTTCTTTTTGAACTGCGTGTACGGGCAGTACAGAACATTGCTGCCCGTTTTGGAAAGGGTAAAGCCTTCCAGGTTCACCGTGGCATTTGCACTTTGCGTTCCGGAGAAACCGATCTGCACGCTATTGCTGATCACGGCGTCCCCCGTGAGCGTCATCGTGCCGAATAACCCGTTGATGCTATCTCCGCTGGTACGACAGACCGCCCCATGCCCCAAATATCCGGGACCTTCGATCACGAGTTCTGCTTTCGGAATGTTACCAGCCGAATTCCCTGTCCAAGACAAGTCGAGCGTGGCACCGTTGGAGACGGTGATTTTGGTCGGGAAACCGAAATTGCCGGGGTATTGCGCCACGGCAAGAGTTCCTTCCCTCACTTCGATCTCACCGGAGAACGAGGATGTTACATTACCGAAACTAAGCGTCGTCTTGCCCGTACCGGACTTGATGATCTTCGTCGCGCCGGCATACGCCACGTTGTCGCTGTAGGTGTTGTCATTCACACCGTCACCGACCTCCAGATCGGCAGCCTTTGCCGCCGTGCAGAACAGGACGGTCACTACGCAGAGCGTAGATGCCAACACGGTTGTCTGTAGCTTTTTTTTCATCGGTTCTTCTCCTTATCGGTTGGATGGTTTGCCCTGCGGGATGATGCGCAGAACGAAGTCATTGAAAGTTGTCTTCTCTACTGCCGTTTTCGGGAATGTTACCGCGAATGCGTTTGTTCCTGACTTCAGCGCTGTGATAGGCAGCGTATAGACGAACACGCCGGCACGGGGAACCTCGCAATCGAACGAACGCCCGTTGCACGAGAACGTGACCTTTGTACCCATCGGCAGGTTCGTCATGACTTTCGCCGTCGCGTTCGGCGCACCGATGAGCGAGTCCCCCGCCACGAATAACTCAAACGTGTATGTCTCGCTAGGCTTGACGCGCAACGGTTCGCCAGGGTCAATCTTCGGAAGGTTGTTGAAGCGTCCGCCGTCCTTTAGATAATGCCAAGATCGGTAACCGCCGGAACCGCGATCAACCGCAAACCGGACCGTTTCCTGTCCTTTCGTCTGAAGCGGGTCGATACTGGCGACTTTGTGCAGGAACGACTCTTCGATGTTAAACACATACACGCCGTCGCATCCGGATGCCATTGCGTCGGCGAACCGTGCCGTGTAAAACGGGATCGACATGCGCCCCTTCAGCATGGGAAGGTTCTTACGCGCGGTCACGCCGGGTATGCGCGTCTCGTCCATGGAGGCATAAAACTTCACGCCGTGCCGATGCGCGAAGGCGGCAGATTCCGCCCACGGGTTGAGGCAGAAGTATCCGCCGCCGATCCAAATGTCCACGAGTTTACTATCGAACCAGCGCACGAGGTCGATACCCACCGCCTTGCAATAGTCCACGGAATCCGGTGTGCGCATCGCCACGACAATCGGACGCCCCTTCTTGCGTCCGGCTTCTTCCGTGATTGACCGCAACTCGCGCATGAATCCGGTCATGAGGTTGAGTTCCGCAGAGGAGGCCTCACCACCCATTGCGACCGATTTGAATAGCTGCGTATGGCGATTGAAATCGTATTCGATACCATCTACATCGTAGTTCTCCACCAGTTCTCGCACAAATTTTCGCGCGTGCGCTCGTACCTTCTCGTGCGAGAAATCGACGGCGCTCCAAGCGCAGAACGGCGGACGCTTCCCTTTTTCGGGACTCCCCATCAGACAATCGGGATTGTCACGTTTGAAATCGGGGAAAAGCGGATCCGGTTTTTCGAACGTACCGGCGGCGTCATGCGTATCATTGAATCGGATTGAGACGAACACCTCCAAATTGTTCGTTCGGCAGAAGGTGACGGCCAGTTCAAGAGGGTCAGTCCCCATTTCGAAGAGATCCGCCGTGATGTACCGTTGCCCTCGGTGCGAGCGAACACAGTACGGTTCGCCCGCTTTTCGACAGGTCAACCGTCCGAATCCGGAACTGACCGGACAGTAGGCGATCGTGGAGATGTGCGTACCGAGCGCATGACGAAGACGCCGCCCCGTAAAGTTCTCCACCGTGACGGGAAGATTGGAAGGCCATTTATACACGTCATTTCCGTCCGTGTTGTACACAAATGTGCGAGGACGGTTCACGACTTCCGCTCGCCGCGCCTCCCATGCCTCGTCGTGTTGGGCGGCTACCGCCAAGGTGGTACAAAAAAACACACTCGCGACCATTACGCCTGAAAACAAAGCGCAATAACCACGTCCGCTTTTTCTTACGGTTCGATCTGCCATCTTCCCGTTTCCTCTCATGTCACAACCTCTGTCGCTATCGAAAACTTTTTAAGTTTACCATACTTGGATGAAAAAATGTTCAAACTTTGGAAAATCTTTTTTCCGTAAATTTTTGTGGAATCGGGTATGAAAAATGAAGAGAGAAAAATGAAGAATGGGGTGGCAAGCCGCCAGTTGGATAAGCGTGTTAGGCGAGTTAAGCTGAAAAGAAGGCAGTAGGCAATAGGCAGTAGCGACAAGCGCATCCCCCCATTCTCTGCGACCTCTCTGAAACTATGCGGCTCTGCGTGAGGTTGTCGGTCTTCTCCTGCCTACTCCCTATTGCCAGTTGCCTACAGCCTACTTCTTTCTTTTACGCCAGGCGAGGGGTGTCATTCCAGTGATGTCCTTGAATACCGTCGCGAAATACTGGGCACTGCAGAACTTTAGGCGATCCGCAATTGCTGCGATGCTCATCTTTCCCTGCGTCAGCCAGATCTCCGCCATGCGAATCCGGCAGACTTTCAGATAGGATTGCGGCGGCAACCCCGCCGTGATTTTGAACATTGCGGAAAAGACATTGGGCGAAACACCAGACGAACGACTCATTTCGGCAAGTGAATAGTCGGCAAGTGGGTCTTCCTCCATCTTTCGTACCCATTCGGAGACATCCGGATGTTCCGGTTCCGCCAAATCCACCTCTGCCGCTGCGATACAAGCGAGCAGCAGATCATAAACCGCTTGCCGTAAGGTGAATGATCGGCATCCCGGCACACGCGATGGTGCGTCATAAACAGAGAAGCACCGCTCAAACGCGCTACGGATGGATCGATCTTGCACGGCATAGAGACGCGGCAGCGTACGCAAGCGATCCAACAACCATTCGGACTCATCCAGCGTGAGCCCGGCTAACGCCTTTCCCTGCGGCGGCAGCTCCACGAGAATACGATAGACGAAAAGTCCCTTTGGATTGGTGACCATGCAGTGGGGTTCATCGGGGCGCGAGACAAAAATGTTGCGGGGCAAAAAAGCGTATTCCTTTTCGGGCGTTTGGAACGATAGGATGCCCCGGACGCAATAGACAATCTCAATGCCGCCCGGATGGACGTGGAGTCGCGGTCCCGCTACCGTGTTACGGCACTCGCGTCGGGACAACACCGCCACGAAGGGTACACCCTCTTTCCGCAAATCCAGCACACGAGCACCGGGCTTGTCGCGGTAACGGGTGACCTCTTCTACAACCTGTCCCGAATCCATCATTAGCAGTCCCTCAACTTGAACGGAAATAGTATGGGCTTTCGGAGAACGGATTGCAATCTTAAACTCACGGGAGGCAGGGGCGGCGGCGCATCTGTGTAATTCACCCATCTCATTCGCACGAGAGGTTTTTGGAAACAACTAGAACAACCTGAATACAACAACTGAAAGAGGTGCGCGGACCAACCGGTCCGCGCATCACCTCTCCTTTGCCAAAACTTCGCTACGCGAAGTAGTGACGAGTGACGAATGAGGAGTGACGAGATGCGGTAGTTTTACAAGAGGTAATTGCCCCTGAATATAGTTGGGACACGGGCGAGTTAGCTCGCACTCTAAAGGCAAGTTGTTTTTTAGTTGTTTCTGTTGTTTTCATTTCCAAAAGACGACGGTGAAATACGCAGATGTGCCCCAGGGGCGACGGCGAAGCCGCCAGCCGAGAAGTGGGTTAAGTTGAGAAGCTGAGAAGCGGGGGTGGTAGCTAGCACCACCAGTGATGAGTGAAGAGTGACGAGAGGGAGGTAAAGCTGAGAAGCTGAAAAGTGGGCTAAAAGCTGACAGCTAGAAGCGAAAAGCTGCTACGAAGGGTTACTGCCGTATGTCTCGTTCGTGCGACGGATGAGGTGGATTGATGTGGGAAGCGCGAAGACGAGAGCGGAGATAACCGCCCCTGCCGCACCTTCTAGAATGATTTGCCAAGGGATTTCGAAATAATGCGGGATGCCCGGCCAGATGGAACCCGTTTTCAACGAGAAGTACCATCCGGCGGCAGCCCCGATTGGGATTCCGCAGACGATGCCGATCAGGGCGGTCTTCAACGCGCTGTAACACAACCTCGCCGTAAGTTGCCACCGCGTTGCGCCGACCGCACGCAGGATTGCGAACTCGCGTCTCGTTGCGTCCGCCTCCGCCACCAGCATCGCGACGAATCCGATGGCGAGGATCGTCAGGAAAATATATGGGACACGCGCCGCTTCTCCGATGACATCCGATCCGTGTGCCAGCGTTCCGTCGGCAATCTCGTCTCGCGCATGTAGTCGCACTGTTGATCCAGACGGGGTGCCAAGTGCCTTGTCAATCTCCGCTTCCACGAGACGGCCAGCCCGAAAGACGCCGTTGGTCCGCAGGAACTCCGGTTCGTACTCAACGAACAAGTGCGTCATGCTCGCCATCATCGGCGGACGCGGATCGAGCGATTGCACGGTGGGGAAGGAGACGAAGACGGGGCCATCGGTCATGGGCGGCATCCGATTCAGTCCGCGTACAAGTCCGCGCGAAGTGACCATGTGCCAGTTCACATCTACCACGCCTACGATCGGTAGTTCCGTTGTCGTTCCGTTCCGCAGACTCAGCGGAAGTTTGTCGCCCTTGTGCAAATTCCGAGCGCGGGAAATCATCTCGCAGATCACGCACGCCGTACCGTTGGAGATGGCTGCAGACGCCTCCTCATGGTTACCCTCCGTGAACCGGAACGGCGGCAACCATTCCGATGCCAGCAGGAGCGCGTTGCGGAATTGCGGTGGTCCTTGCCTACCGCGTCCGCCCGGGGCGTTCATCGGTTCCGCGGGATGGAAATTGATCTGTAACGGATAAAGTTCGCTGATCCGTTTTACCCCCGGAAGGGAACGCAGATCATCCATGTCCAACGGACTCACACCCGACGGAAGGATCGAGACGATCGCGTCCGGCCATTCGGGTGATGGCACGAATGCCCGCATCAAAGACGCACCCCATACTTCGACCGCAACGAATGCGCCGAATCCGCAGGCGAACGCCACTGCCATGCCGCGCCGCCGTTTTCCTGGACGAGTTGCCGCCGCGTCGAGGGGGCGAACAGAAAGCGCGGGACGAAGAACGAACAAGACGGCTACGAACGCGACCAGAAGTGCAAGGATAGAGGTGATGAGGATTGCCTTTCCGTGAAAGGTAACGCCCATTGGGAACACCACCGAATCCGTCGCGTAAAAGAGTAGCGCGATTGCCGAGATGCCGAAGCCGACGACCAGACCGGTCAGGGTGGCAAGCAACGATTCCGCTGCCACGAACCCGACCACACCCAGGCGTGTCAACCCGACGGTACGCAAAGTCGCCCAAGTCGCTCGGTTCGCCTCCACGGAGAGGAGCAGTGAATTGACAAGTAGGCTGAGCGCGGTCAATACGGCGGCGATCAGCATCAGTGGTCGCGCATAGTCCATGCGTCGCTGTTCATCGCCCGTGAACGCCCGAACGACCTGTTCCGATTCCGCCGTCAGCACGCCGTCCTGAACCACGTCCGGTTTTGTGCGCCATAGGGAAAGTGTCCCGTGTATTTCCTTGTTCAATGCCGCGAAAGCGGCGCGGTTGGCAAACGTGCCTGGGAAATTCGGCGGCAACTTGGCGGATGCCAGATATCCAACCAGTTTGGCGGTCATTGTGCCTTGCTGTCCGACGAATTTAATCTCGGATCCGAGGGGCGGTGCTTCACCTCGCCCGAACCGCCGTAAGGTGTCTTTGGTTACGACGATTTCGCGTGTTTCTGTCGTATTGTCCACCCACCGTCCCTCGGTCAATGGAGCAACGGTGTAGGGGCTTTCCTTAGGGGCTGCCGCGAGAATCGCACGCATCGGCGGTCCCTGTAGGACGCGTCCGCCGGGACGGTAATCGATTGTTAGGGCGACCAGTTCCAGTTTTGCGTCTGGGGACGGTAACGAGGCGTCGGATGGTGTCGGTTCCATTGGTGGGGGAAATTCGCCACGTCTTCCGCGTTGCGGACGATCACTCTGTGCCGCATCGGGTGCCGGGCGTTGTCCCATTCCCGAACGTCCCCCGCGTCCGCCACCCCAACCGCCCTGCGGTGCGTCGAATTTCCACGCCGCCCAAGGGGCACTGGCGCGTTTCGCCAAGGCGGGCGCTTGCGCGGTGTTGGTGGCGGCAAGGGAGAAGACAAATGCAACCGCACCGGCCGCAACCGCAACGCCTGCGACGGCACAACGGAAACGGGCTTTTCCTGCGCGTAGTGATTTCCAAGTTAAGTCGAAGATCATACCGATTCTCCTGCAGAACGGTGGATTAACGATAGGTTTCCAGATAATGGGCGGAGACCGATGCGGAATCGTGGTTCGTGTCGAATGTAGCGGCGACCTTTCCATCCTTGAGGAAGTGAACGGTATTGGCTGTTGCCGCTACGACTGGGTCGTGGGTAACGAGCAGGATCGCACTGCGTTCCCCCCGATTCAACTCGCGCAGGAGGTCGCAAAACGCATGGGATGCAGCCACATCCAGATTTCCGGTCGGTTCGTCCGCCAGAATCACCTCTGGTTCCGCGAACAGGGCGCGGGCGATGGCAACGCGCTGCCGTTCACCGCCAGAAAGCTCCGCCGGATGGCGCGTTTCCTTACCTTGCAACCCTAGTTTCTGAATGAGCGCGGAGAGACGATTGGCATCGGGGTGCGCATGGTCGAGTTTGACCGGCAGTACGATATTCTCCGACACGGAAAGGGAATCAATGAGATTGAAAGCCTGAAACATGACACCGATGTGACGACGACGAAATCGACTCACCGCGTCATCGGAGATGGAGGTGATTTCCTTGTCCCCGACCGTGACACGACCAGAATCGGCGGAGATCAGCCCGGCGATAACATGGAGGAGTGTGCTCTTCCCCGAACCGCTAGGGCCCATGACACAGGCGAAATCACCTGCGTTCAGGGAGAACGAAAGGTTTTGCAAGACCGGTGTTTCACCGAAAGACTTGCACAGATCAGAAACAGAAAGCACTTCAGACATAATGACACCTCATCCGTCAGCCGCCTCCATGCGGCAACCTATAAAAAATAAACGCTCCATACCTCCGATCCGTTCACTATCTTTTCCTCACATACCGATGCGAAGTCGGATGTTAGTGGGAGGGAGGAGGTGGTAGGGAGTAGGCAGCCGCAACACCTCACGTAAAGGCGCAGAGGTTCACGGAGCCCGCAGAGAATGGGATGGGTACGCTTGTGCCACCACACGGGCAAGCCCGTGCGCACTCGTCACTTGCGGCTTGCAGTTTCCTTGTTTCTCAGTCTCTCAGCTGGCGGCTTGCCGCCCTCATTTTTCATTTCTTCATTTTTCATTGCGCGAAGCGCAAGGAAGCGTGAGGGTAGATTTTGCTGCGTGAATCGTATTGTGAGCAATCTTTGGCTCGCGCACTTGGCTTTGCAATCCCTTCACGTTTCCATGAGGTGCGAATTGGCTGCATCCGCTTGCTACATCGACGCGGAGGATGTCGCCCTTTTCCAGACGGAACGCATGGTCAGCGAAGCGGAATGCAATCGCCTTTTCGGAGCCGGGCGTGTAGTCACCACCATCGGCGCAGAGCGAGGTGATGTCATCGCGCAGGAGATACCACTTGCCGTCTCCCTTGTTCACGCTGACGCGCACATAGAAACAAGTGTCCTCACAGTCACTTGACACGGTCAGACGGATAGACATTCGTCCACGAATGTCGAGCGTTTCGTTCACCGGTGGCAGCACAAACGAGACTACGTCATCGCGGAATCCGGGAGGTGGTTGCGGACGCATTCCGCCGAAGCAGATGCCGCCCGAACCGGGAAAGTTGGGTAGGGGACGTTTCGGATCGTATGTCCAGTTGCGGGAATCCGTCCCGAGTGTGAGGTCGAGTTTCCGTGACCCATCCTCCAGAGACTCCGCCTCAATCCAGCGATTCTCCCAAAGCGCGTAGTAACGGATACGTCCGGGAGGCGGCAGGGTCTTGGGAGGAGTGGCGGTGCGGCAATGATCAAACCAGTCGAGACAGGTAAGTACGCGTGACATCCGTTCGCCGCCGGGGAAGTCGCCCCGCGTTCCCTTCATGTCTTTTGCCAGGTGTCCTCCGTGGTCGTAGGCATCGACAATCAGGGCGCAGTTCGCGCGTCGGGCGGCAGGTGTCTCGCGCCACATGCCAATGATGCCCTCGGTGTAAATGTCGTAGAATCCCGTCACCAAGAGGACGGGCATGGTGGAGTCCAGCAGGGCACGCCGATAATCCGCGCCACTCCCCGGTTCGTGCGAACGCCAGAACGGGTCGTCAGCGCGAGGATGGATAAGGGGATTGTCAAACGCGGGTGCCGACTCACCCCAGTAGCGGCGCGAGAAGTCGCAGAGCGGGAATTGGGCGAGCGAGACGGACTTGTCTCGAGGAAGTGACCGATTTTTTTTCTTGTAGCCGTTGATAAACCAACCGCCGTGCAAACCGATTTTGAAGAATCCGTTCCGATAGATGACGTTGTAGCGGTCAACCTCCTGCACGGGCAAGACGGCACCTTTGATGTCGGGAGGGTTTGTATCGAGATACGACCAATGGACGCTGGAGAGGTAACTGCCGCCCGACAGGAAGATCTCGCCATTGTACCATGGTAGCTTGCGAATCCAGTCGAGAAGTGCAAGCCCGTCGGCTCGCTCGTATTCGTAAGGAATCCAGTCACCCTCACTCATTCCACACCCGCGGCAGTGTTGGATGACGCAGACATACCCGCGTTTGAACGCGAGCAGCTGTTCGACCGCGAACGAAGAGAGGTTGACGGGTTTTTCAGGCACATAGGGATTGCGGATGATGATGACGGGCATTTCACACCCAGTGCGGGTGCCGTTCCGTAGGTGTAGAGCTTGACGCCGTCTGCCATCGGGATCATCTCCTCGAAACAACGGATCTCGCTGGCTTTCCCTGACATTTCGTGCAACTCTATGGCAGAAACCCAAACGGGAATCATCGCAACCAGCAGAACCAGAACACCAAATCGTTTACACATTTTTCATCCTCCTTTTTTCGATGCGAGAAAGTATAGCAAAGACCCCATTCGACTGCAAAGGATAAAGATGTGGGGCGGCAAAGCCGCCAGTGACGAATGAAGAATGACGAGTGACGAATGAAGTGCCGCCTTGCGGTGACAATGAAAATGAAGAGAGATGGAATTATAGTGGGCTTCGCTCTAAGTGAGCATCTTGCTCGAAGTGGGGCTTCGCCCCGAAGTGACTTAGCCCGAAGGGCACTTAGTGATGAATGAAATGGGTAAAAGGTTAAATCGCCACTATACGGTTTGAAATTGGCGGCGCGATTTAAAGGGCGAAGCCCGATTTAAAGCAGTCGAAGACTGCGATTTAACCATTTCATTGTAAAGGGGCTTTTCCCCTTAGTCCCGAAGGGACGCTTAACCAGCTTAACACGCGACCATTTTTTTACTTCTTCTCGTTTCCTTCTTGAATCCGCAAAAGGGATTTGATAACCTAATTTCGTTTTCTGTTTGGGACATCGTTCCCGAACTGAAGGCAGATAGTCCGGGGAACTGACCGGGAGCGTCAAGCGACGTAGGGAAGCCGACGTCCCTCTCCACCCCTCGGACACCAAACAGTGTGGCATCAACGCTACATCGTCGTTCTACCGAAATACTACCACTATTTCAAGAAATGGACGGCATGTGAGTGATGATGCGCCCGTACGGGCGTATCTTCTCTTCATGTATCCATTTCAGCCTGTGGTAGGGCTTCGGTAGAGTGCATGAAAAAGGAGATGCGCTCTTTTTTATGCCCGTGAGATGGTCTCCGCGACGTTCACAAGCGCAATGATGGAGAGGGGCAACATCTTCGTTGCCCGAATAGACATGGCGCAAAAAAGTTTGATCGGTGAACTTCCGAAGATTCTGGAAGAAGGGAAACGCGAGGCAAGCAGAATTCTTGAACGTCTTAGCGAATCGGTACGAGTGGGTCTCCAGACGAACGAACTCGTCCTTCCCGCAAAGGATGTGGACGGACTCTTCAAAGGACGCATACCGAAAGTTTCGCCCGAGTACCACAGTGATGCGTTCGGTCTTTTCGGGGACGGGCTTTTTGAAGGTAAGCCTACTGGCGTGGCACCTTGGATCAACCGATTGATTTATGGCGACAACTTGTTGGTAATGCAGGCACTGCTGGCGGGCGATGAAAAGACGTCGCTTCCTTCCTTGCGCGGCAAGGTCGATCTCGTCTATATCGATCCGCCGTTCGACTCCAAGTTCGATTACCGAACAAAGATCCATCTGCCCGGCACAGACATTTCGCAGAAACCGACGGTCATCGAGCAGTTCGCCTACTCCGACACATGGAAAGACGGCACGGCGAGTTATCTGCGCATGATCTGTCCGCGACTCATCCTTTTGCGTGAACTCCTCACCGACACTGGTTCTATCTACATTCACCTCGACTGGCATGTTGGACATTACGTCAAAGTGTTGATGGACGAGATTTTCGGGAAAGAGAATTTCATTGATGAAATAATATGGGCTTACGGCAGCCCTTCCGGCGGAAGGGCTGCCGGGCCTAAATTGGTGAAGATGCACGAGAATATTCTTCATTATGCTCGGAACTACCAACACAAGACAGAAGTCAAAGTCTATTTGCCATATACGGAAAAATACATCAAGGACTGGTTCAAGTATGTTGATGATGACGGAAGACGTTTCCGGCGACGGATGAGAGGACGTGATGTCAACGGAGAAATCATTTGGGAGCGTCAATATCTTGACGAAAGTAAAGGTGTTCCCTGTTCGACAGTTTGGACGGATATTCAACAGGTATATGCCGATCCACGCGCCTACAAGGCTGATCAAAAGGGCCATTCGGAAATCCAAAACTATGAAACCCAAAAGCCGGAGCGACTTTTGGAACGAATCATTACACATTCATCCAACGAGGGCGACTTGGTGCTCGATGTCTTTGCGGGAAGTGGGACGACGGCGGCGGTGGCGGAACGCTTGGGGAGGCGTTGGATTTCGGTTGACATCGGAAAACCGTCCGTACTCATCCAGCGGAAGCGGTTCATCGATGCGGAGGTGAAGCCGTTCCTCTACCAGAGCGTGGGCGATTATCAGAAGGAGGCGTTTGGCGCATCGCGGTTGTTCCGCCGCATCGGCGATTTGAGCGAGGTCGTACTGAAACTCTACGGCGCGGAGCCGTTTCCAGTGGAGAACTGCCCGACCCGTAATGCGGGGCAAGTCCGCGAGTCGCGAACACTCGTGATTGTCGATAGTCCGAACAAGCTGACGAATGCGGCAAGCGTGAAACGGGCGGCAGAGGCGAAGAATGCGGCACTCGGTGGCGGGTGGTCGAAGGTGGTGCTGCTCGGCTGGAATTTTTCCTGGGACATTTCACAGGCTGCGCAGATGTACAAAGATGTGGAGGTGCTGGTCATTCCGCCAGACCTGATGGATGCGCTGAAGAAACGCGGGTTTGCCGACCTCGCGGCAAGCGGCAAGGTACGGTTCTCGTCATTACAGTACCTCAGCTTGAAGAGTGTGAGGGTAGAGGAGGTTGCTGTCGCTTCTGGGAGTCTCGGAGTTTCGGAGAATGCCATACCAGCTCAAAATCTCCAAGGCTCCAAAACTCCAAGCTACGAAAATAACAAAGCGATGCAAAGGGTGGTTGTAGAACTGGGGAACTATGTGCTGCTCTCCCCCGACAACATACCGCTGGACGACAAGGACAAAGAGACATTGGCGAAGATTGCGAAAGACGATCCATTAGCTCTCATCGAGTACTGGAGCGTCGATCCTGACTATAACGGAGAGACCTTCCGCAGTCTCTGGCAGGACTACCGCGAAAACACTGGGAATGACGGCGATCCCGACCACTGCGTCTTTACGGCAGAGATCGTCGTGCCGTCCAAGCCCAAAGGGACACGCGTCGTATGTGTAAAGGCTGTTGACGTCTTCGGCTTCGAGAGCGTCGCGACGGTAAGGGTGTAGTGGTTCGTGACTAGTGGCTAGTGATTAGTGGAGAAAACCATGGCGAAGAAGAACACAGCAATGAATACGGGGCGGATTCCGCTGGAGTTCGCAAAGAAAGTAAGCGCGGTGGCGGAATCGGCGTTTCGGGATGGTTCGATGGCAGAAGCGGTATCGCCCGTCACGCGGGAGCTGCTGAAATTCTGGTTCGCGGAACCGTTTACGAATCGTCCGCTCAATTTCCACGAGGGACAGAAGAAGGCGATCCTGAACGCCATCTATCTGCACGAGGTTGTCGGCGCGGCGAACATGGCGGAGGCTTGGCAAAAGATCGCGCCGGAACTGCTGGGTGCGGAGAACGGCGCGGCGATGGCGGAACTCGCCAAGGACAAATACGCCTATCCGAAGTACTGCGTGAAGATGGCGACGGGTACGGGCAAGACGTGGGTGATGCACGCGCTCTTAATCTGGCAGTACCTGAATGCACGATTTGAATCTCACAAGGAGACGCGGAAGCGCGAAGGGGGAAAGCCGAATTTCACCAAGAACTTTCTCTTTGTCGCGCCGGGATTGATCGTGTATGAGCGGTTGCTCGACGCCTTCTGCGGAAAGCGTATTGACGGTAGCGAAGCGCGCGACTTCGCAACGAGCGACATCCAGAGCTGCGAATCGCTATTCGTGCCGCCACAGTACCGCGAAGCGATGTATGGCTTTTTGCAGAACTCGCTTGTACGTAAAGAGGACTTTGGACGTAAGGTGACGGGCGACGGAACACTGGCGGTCATGAACTGGCATGCGTTTCTAAGCGAGGAAGAGGCTATGTCAAGCGCATCCCAGTCCAAAAAGTCTCCACCCGCTTCCGACGACGCCAAAGACATCCTTGACGATCTGCTTCCGGCGAAACCGGGAACGACGGGAAATGAGTTGGAATCGCTGGACGCGGCGTTCCTGCGAGGCGGAAGGCTTGACTTCCTAAAGGAATTGCCGGACCTGATGCTCGTGAACGATGAGGCGCACCATGTGCATGGAGGAACGGATGACGAGGAAGAAGTCAAGTGGCAGCAGGGAATCGACGCACTTGCGAAAGGGAAACGGTTTATCCAGCTTGATTTCTCGGCGACTCCCTACGAACCGTCGGGAAGCGGACGCAACAAACGTGAGGACTACTTCCCGCACGTAATGGTCGATTACGATCTCCCTACCGCAATACGGGCGGGGCTTGTGAAGACCATCGTCATAGACCAGCGGAAAGATTTGACGGGCGAGTTGGGTTCGCTCGACTACAACGCCATCCGGGACGGGCGGGACGTAGTTGGGTTGAGCGAAGGACAGCGTCTCATGCTACGGGCAGGTCTGGCAAAGCTGCGGTATCTCGAAAAGGAGTTCTCGCCGCTGGACGCGGAGAAACGTCCGAAGATGATGGTGGTCTGCGAAGATACGGGTGTGACGCCGTTCGTCTCCGAATTCCTGCGGGATGAGGGGCTTTCCGAAGACGACATCCTGACGGTAGATAGCAATCGGCAGGGCGAGGTTGGGGAGAAGGAATGGAGCGCGATGAAAGGCAAGCTCTTCGCCGTTGACAAGCGTGACAAGCCGCGCGTCATCGTCTCCGTTCTCATGCTCCGCGAGGGATTCGATGTCAACAACATCTGTGTCATCGTGCCGCTACGAGCGTCGAAAGCGCAGATTCTACTGGAACAGACGCTTGGACGCGGACTGCGACTCATGTGGCGTGAGCCGGAATATCGTGAAACGAAGGGCAAGGCGAGGCGGCAACTGCTCGAAGAGAAGGTCGAACCTTGCGCGGTGTTAGACTTCCTTTACATCATCGAGCATCCGGCTTTCGTCGAGTTCTACGACAGTCTCGTCGCGGAAGGGCTTGTCGGTTCGCAAGAGGCGGAGGACAAAGAGGGCGGCGGAACGGACGACCTTGTCCATTCCGTCCTTAAGGAAGACTACGAGAAATG
>JAFYDR010000202.1 GCA_017544725.1 Kiritimatiellia bacterium | reverse complement strand
AATCCGTGTTGGATCTAGAGATCACTTGGAACCGTCCCGACTGTCTTTCGATTATTGGAATCGCACGCGAGTTTGCGGCAATTCTCCACCGTCCCGTCAAGCTGCCGCCCATCGATTTCCCGGAGTCTGGCGAAGATGTGAACCAGTATGCGAAAGTGCGCATAGAAGATCCCGTCAAATGTCCGCGTTACACCGCGCGCGTTCTCACCCATGTCCAAGACGGCAAGTCCCCCGACTGGATGGCGCATCGCCTGCAGATGTGCGGGGTTCGCTCCATTTCCCTGACGGTAGATGTGACCAACTACGTGATGCTCGAATGTGGACAACCTCTGCACGCTTTCGATTATCGCACCTTGACCGACAGCCAGATTGTCGTGCGCTGCGCGAAAGAGGGCGAGAAGATTCGGACTCTAGACGGTGTGGAACGTTCGCTTGATCCGTCTATGCTCCTGATTTGCGATGCGGAAAAGCCGTCGGCAGTCGCGGGCGTAATGGGTGGCGAAGGTAGCGAAATCGAAATCGGAACGGAAAACGTGCTGATTGAAAGCGCGTTGTTCGATCCACCTTCCACCAAAGCCACCGCAACGAAACTGGGAATGGGGACGGAGTCTTCCTACCGGTTCATTCGCGGTGTGGATACTGGACTTGCGGACTGGGCAAGCCGTCGTGCAGTCCATCTGCTGGTCAAATATGGAAATGCAGTTGCCGCGAAGGGCGTTATCGATGTGGACAACCGGAACCACGCCCCAATCGAAGTAACCTTGCGTTTTGAACGTGCTCGCCAGATGATCGGTGTACCGGTCGAAACGGAAGAGATGATCATGATCCTGACCGAGCTGGGACTCGAAGTCACGAATCGCGAAGAGACAAAAGCGACCTTCAAGATTCCCTCTTGGAGATTGGACTTGACCCTGGAAGCCGACCTGATTGAAGAGATTGCGCGTCTCCACGGGCTGGATCAGATTCCGAATCGAATGCCAGATGCGACAGCGGTCTCCATGCTCGACGACAAACCCTTCTACCGGAAAGCCCGTGCGAGGGAAATTCTGCTCGGAATGGGTTTCTCGGAAGCGATGCACTATAGCTTCCTCTCGCAAAAGGAACTCGACGCCTTTGACAATCGCGACGTGAAACGCCGTGTGGTGTTGCCCAACCCTGTTAGTGCGGAATACGGTGTCCTGCGCGATTCCCTGCTCCCGCAACTCTCTGAATCGCTTGGACGCAACGCCTCGCGTCAAGTCGAAAAGGCTGGGTTGTTTGAAATCGGGCGTGTCTTTTTCTCCGATCCCAAGGGGAATCCGCACGAAGAGGAAAAACTTTCCATCGGTTTGATGGGACCGTTCGGACGTTCTGCCTTAGACAGTCGTCGTCCGGTTTCCAACGAAGAGTGCATGTTGTGGATGAAAGGTACCGTGGAAGGACTCGTCACAGCTCTTCACGCAGGCACACTCTCGTTCCAGCTGCTTGACCATCCCGCCTTTGAGCAAGGCTGGAGCGTAGAAATTAAACTGAACAACCAGAAGATCGGTATTCTCGGCCTGGCGAAAAAAGCGTTGCGCCATCCCTGGCGCATGACCTCACCGATGGCATTGTGCGAACTTCGTCTTTCCGCGCTCCTGAAAAACACGGAAACCGTCGGAGGCAACATCCAGCCCCTTCCGCAATTCCCCGAATCCCGCCGCGATGTCGCATTCCTCACGAACGATTCGGTCCTGCATAGTCAGATTGTGGAAACCATCCAGAAAGCCGGCAAGCCTTTCCTTGCGGATGTACAACTCTTCGATACCTTCACATCGAAACAGCTCGGCAAAGGAGTCCGAAGCGTCGCTTACACCATGTCGTTCCGCGCGCCTGATCGTACGTTGAAGGACGAAGAGGTCAACACCGCATTCCAGAAGATTCTGCAATCGCTGAAATCGGAACTCTCCGTCACCATCCGCGAGCAGTAGCAGGCACACGGGGGTGCTTTGCACAATGACGAGTGTGTGCGCTTCGCGCAATGACAAATGACGAATGGAAGAGTCACGTCTATCCCATCCGTCCCTTCTGTCTCGTTTGTCCCTTTCGTCCCTTCACCACCCACCCAACCATTGGCGGCGGACACCGTCAGTGACGAACACTCAAAACAAAAAAGAGGGGGAGGAACGAGTTCCTCCCCCTCACAAGTTTCTTTGCCGATATCGGCGAACGAAAGCACTACGCGGAAGCGATGGCGCTGTTCGGGCAATTGCCAGCGCAAGAGCCACAATCCACGCACTTATCCGCGTCGATCTTGAACTTGTCGCCGTCAGCTTCAATTGCCTCTACGGGGCAGTTATCCTTGCACAGGCCGCAACCCACGCAGTTTTCAGTGTCGATTTTGTATGCCATGATTTTCTCCTTCGCTTTGTAGCCAAGTCCGGCTTCATTACCGCTGTTGGCTCGTTCTCTCGAACGCCATCAATTATAACAAAAACAAAAGGTCTTGACAATCTGATTTCTTACCTTCTGCGACCGCCGAGTGAGATCGCCGATTGTTGATGGCAATCGGGGGAACTTGCCCGTTCGTTCACCGTCACCGCAAAATAACCCGATGTTTTCGGTCTCATCCGAGGTAATTGCCCGCGCCGTACCACAAGCAAACGAAGCCGCATAGCGGCGACTCTGCCACTCGGCGAAACCCTCGTTATCGATTTCGATTGCAATCGATGTTATCGGTTGCGATCAACTGACACGTGACATACCGACTTTCCTTCATTCGTCACTTCTTCATTCTTGTCTCTTCATTTTCATTGCGGTTCCGCCGTCTTTTGAAACGATTGGCTTTTGCCGCCCTACGCCATGCGAAAACCGACGGAAGCGGTTCGGCTGGTAGATGAGCTACGGGTACGGGACTCTTTTTCCAGTTCGCTGAGACGGAATGCGTTGGTCACATCGTCGCCCAGATAGTAGAGGGACTGGCGAACCGTACGGAAATCTCCGGGGGAGATATCTGGAATCGCATCGAGACGAGCCTGTTCCTCAGGAGTCAGAGGTGTCTGGAAAAAACGCTCGAAGAAGATCCGTTTGCCCACCGAGTCGAGGTAGGAGAACTCAAGCTTGAAGGTGAAACGGCGCAGAATGGCTGGATCGAGCGAGGTAAAGAAGTTCGTCGCGCCTACCATCACACCTGAAAAATTCTCCATCTGATAGAGCAGCTCGTTCACCTGTGACACCTCCCAAGAATGGTGTGCATTTCCGCGATTTTGGACCAACCCATCCAGTTCGTCCAAGAAGAGAATCGCCTTCGATGCCTTCGCATTGGCAAAGGCATCGCGGATACGCGCCTCGGTGCCGCCGACGTATTGATCCAGCAAGTCAGACCCCATCTTCACCACCACGGGCGTTTGCAAAGTCGCACCGAGGTACTTGACATACTCTGTTTTGCCCGTGCCTGGAGGTCCCCAAAGGAGGAGATTCATGCGAGGATGGTCGCTGGACATGGATGTCTGCGGGTTCTCGCTCTCGGACTGGAAACGGCGAATCGCGCCGAGAATCCGGTCGAGTCCCACGTCCCCCTTGATGGAAAGACCGTCCAGCGAGTAATCGGCGGAAGGAGAAATCGAACCGTTTTGAACGGAACGCTGCATCAGTTCACAGTGAGACTTCATAAACGTCTCGATCAGTGAACTGACCCGTT
>JAFYDR010000201.1 GCA_017544725.1 Kiritimatiellia bacterium | reverse complement strand
CTGGTGGAGGCGGATCGAGCCGTGCTGGAAGCGGATGACGGACAACTTTTCTATGCGCGCTACTGCGATGATGTCGTGTTTGTACATCCCGACGAGGCGACGTGTCTGAAGGTGCTTGAAATATATTGCGACTCGCTGTCGAAACTGGATTTGCCGATTCATCCCCTATCGTCTTTTGTCTATCGAGCCTTAGACGGAAAAACCACGGACTATTATGCGCTCAAGAGCAAGGGACCGTTCCAATGGCACGAGGCAGAACCAGGCGAGGCGAACTGCGCTCCCTGGGTTAGTTTTCTCGGCAGTCAAGTCCGTTACGATGGCGAAACGCGCATCCGAAAGGAGTCCATTGAAAAGCACGAACGTTCTCTCGGTCGCGAAACAGCACTTGCCGTGAAATGGCTTGAGGATGGAGGACTGGATCAGGCAACCAACGAGGAAGTTGGCAAATGGTTTGCCGGATTCCGCAATCGTCTGATAGCTAAAGGAGTGGGCTATGTGACGGCGAAGGTTAAGGAGTGCAACCTGTGCTGGGCTGGCGCGTTTACACAAGTGACTGACTGTGCGGAAACGCAGATGCAGATGAGAAGGCTCGACCGCATCAGGGAGGGAATGCTTACCAAGGTATTCTGGCTTTTGCCAGAAAGTTACAGGCGGGAACATCACCGCTACAAGGGACGCCCATTCAGTTATTTCGGGTTCCTCGAAAAGGTCCGCCGTCCGACAAACATGCGTTATCGTCGGCACCGGGTGTTTCCATACTCGGAACTCTAGGTGGAGGAAATCGGATCGAGAGAAGATTTACGGGATAAGCAGGTTAAGCGGGTTGGCTAAGCTGAGAAGCTGAGAAACGAAGAGAGGCGACGGCTGATGCCACCAGACGGGAAAGCATGTCAGGCTGGTTAAGCGTGGGGCGCATCTGCGTAATTCCCCCATTCCGTACGCACGAAAGGATTTTGGAAACAACCAGAACAACTTGAAGACAACATTTGAAAGGGGTGCGCGGACCAACCGGTCCGCGTATCGTCTCTCCTTTGCCTTTACCGCGACAATCATTTGGTATCATTGCCCCGTTGCCTTTATGGGACGGATTATTCGGGCGCAGGAACGTCCATGAGGATAACTTTGGAAACTACTGCCTCTCGTCACTCATCATTCGTCACTCGTCACTACTTCGCGCAGCGAAGTTGTTGTTTTCATTTTAAAAGACAACGGTGAAATACACAGATGCGCTCCGGTCTCGGCAAGTGGGTAAGTGGGGCAAGTGGCAACACAACCATTGCCAACCGCGAGAGTGATTTGCTATACTATCAAAAGCTTTTGGGGCAAGTAAGAAATGGAAAAAGGTGTGAGATTATGACTGCAAATGACCAATTGGGAAAACCGGCAGAACGGAATGAGCCTGTTCGCTTGGATGCCACAAGAGCGGAAGGCTTGGATTGTTGCTAGTGGAAAGTAATCTTGCAAGAGCTGAAGGAGAATCGAAATGATAGGCGCAATCGTTGGTGACATCGCGGGATCGCGATTCGAGTGGAATAACAGAAAGAGTAAGGAGTTCACATTCCTAAAAGGCAAGGAGGAGTCGCTGAATCCATGTCATTTCACGGATGACACCGTGATGACACTTGCCGTGGCGGATGCGATTACGAAGTGGCGTGAAGGTGAGGACAGATCGTATGCCTCGCTTTCCGTAGAGACAGTAAAGAGTATGCAGGAGTTCGGACGCCTGTATCCTCGTGCCGGGTATGGCGGCTCTTTCCGTCGCTGGCTTCGCGATGAGAATCCCCTTCCCTACAACAGCTGGGGCAATGGTGCGGCGATGCGCGTAAGCGCGTGCGGATGGGCAGGGCAGACGCTCGACGAGGTGAAGGCGATGTCCCGCGCTGTCACGGAGGTGACGCACAACCATCCCGAAGGGATCAAAGGGGCGGAGGCGACCGCCGTCGCGACATTCCTTGCGCGAACGGGTAAGTCGAAGGATGAGATTCGTGCCATCATCATGCGCGACTACTATCTGCTCGACTTCACGCTCGACGAGATACGCCCGACATACGAGTTTGATGTCTCGTGCCAAGGTTCCGTGCCACAGGCACTAGAGGCGTTCTTTGAATCAACATCCTTCGAGGATGCCATCCGCAACGCCATTTCCATCGGCGGCGATTCCGATACCATCGGAGCAATCACAGGGGCGGTGGCAGGTGCATTCTACAGCATTCCCGACGATATTCGCGCAAAGGCCGAGACATTCCTCGACAACCGACTTCTTGAAACGCTTTCCGTATTTGAACAGAAGTGTTGCTGAAAAGGAGAAGTGAGAATGAAATATGAAATGCAGACCTTTTGACAGATGGAGCAATGATTGTTGTCAAGAGGTCAGTGTTTATACTATACTGATGGTAAACCTATTCATGAGAAACTTACAGGCAAAGGAGACAAAAGGATGAACGAGAACAAAATGCGATTCGACTCTCTCCTGACGGAGACCGCACGGCGAGGAATTGAGAACGTGATGAAGGAGTTGGACGGGCTTGGTTTCTATACGGCACCGGCATCGACCAGGTTTCACGGCAACTATCCGGGTGGGCTGCTGGAGCATTCGCTAAATGTATATTCCGAGGCGATACTCATTCGTGAAACGCAGTTGAGACTGAACCCAGAACTTGAGTCCAAGCTCCCCTCTAACAGCATTGCGATTGCCGCACTTTTGCACGATGTCTGCAAAGCGGAGATTTATCAGCCGGAGAGGAAGAGCCGCAAAAACGCCACTGGACAATGGGAGTCGTATGATGGCTATGGCGTGGACTATTCCGCCTTTCCGATCGGGCATGGTGAGAAATCGGTAATCCGTCTGTTACGTTGGGGGCTTGAGATGACCGACGACGAAATCATGGCGATCCGCTGGCACATGTCCGGATTTGACCTTGCGTTCCAAAGCCCGGAGAGTCGTAACTGTTACCATGCGGCTTCGGGAAAATGTCCCCTTCTTGTTGTCCTGCGTGCCGCCGACGATCTTGCCTCGCACATTTTGGAGATGTGAACATCCAGCCTAACTCAGCTGAGAGGCTGAGAAGTGAGGCGGCGGCTGATTCCGCCAGCCGGGTAAGCAGGTTAGGCTGGGTAAGCGTGTTAAGCCGAGGGCTTCGCACAGTGAAGAGTGACGAGATGCGGAACTTTATCACCTAACCACCCAACTACCTAACTGTAAGCGAAGCGAAACACGGGGACATTGCCCCTCCCAAAGCCCTGTAGGGGCGACAGTACACAGACGGGGGCAAGCGAAGCGTAGCCCCCGGAATCAAGCAAAGGCACGTTAGCCCTGAAAGGGCGGCAGAAGGTGTCGCGGCATGATGAGCGTCGGTACATTATTCTGCCGCCCCTTCAGGGCTTGGCGGATACGGGGTGTACCGCCGGGGGTTACGCTTCGCTCATCCCCGTCCGTATAGTTAATGCCCTTCAGGGCTTCCGTAGCCATGCCATCGCAAATCCTGTCGATTTCGACGACGAGAGCGTCGTCGTTATGCTGGGCGGCTACGCCGCCAGCCATTAAGCTGGTTAAGTGTCCCTTCGGGACTAAGTGACCTTCGGGCTAAGTCACTTCGGGACGAAGCACCACTTCGAGCCAAAGGCTCACTTAGGGCGAAGCCCACTTAATTCCATCTCTCGTTACTCGTCACTGTGCAAAGTTCAATCTGTATCCCCTTTGTCGAAAACGGGATTGCGCAGACAATGCGTGGTATGGTAGAATGACCGTCAACTGAAGGGAGGGGTATGAAACTCAGCAGGAGGAACTTCATCGGCGGGACGTTCGCGGCTGGCGCGTGTTCTGCGCTGGGGATTCCGTCGGATGGACGCATTGCACGGATCGGACACATGACCGACACGCACGTGGTCGGCAACATCGAGAGCTTTTCGCGCGTTCGCATGGCTCTCGAACTCTTCAGGGCGAAGGGTGTCGAGATGATCATCAACAACGGTGACATTGCTGACCGTCATATCCCGAAGGCATACCGGCTCTACCGTGAGGTGACGAATGAGGTCTTCCCTGATGCGGCCGTGCGTCCGCGCGAGGTGTTCGCCTACGCCTGGCATGACCAGTGTGGTCACGTCGGCGCCACCCATGCCGATCCAAAGGACTACATGGCCGCTTTCGAAAACGTACGCAAAGAGCTTCAGGCATCCGATCCCGTTGTCTGCGATTTTGTCTGGAAGGGACTTCCTTTCATCGTCATGTCAGAGTTTACGGGGAATCCGGGATTCCCGACGTGGGAGGAGTACGAGAAGACGATTGCGCGGGTCTGTGCGGAGAACCCCGGCAAGCCAGTCTTCGTTGTCGATCATGTTCCGCCCGCTGGCACGACTTACCACTGCTGGTTCTGGGGTAACGTAAACTGCCGCCGCATCTTGAACAAGTTCCCGCAGGTCATCTCGCTCTCCGGTCATGTACATGGTTCGCTCGCCAACGAATGTCTAATCTGGCAAGGGGAGTTCACGGCGATCAACGCGGGATGCCTCCAAGTCTGGGACGGTTTTCTGCCCGGATCACGAACGAACCGCGAGAACAACAAGAAGAGTTACGCTGTCCTCGTGATGGATGTATTTCCAGATCGTCTCGTCGCCTATCGCCACGATGTGCGGGACGGCTCCGAAGTCGGGCCTGCGTGGGTCGTACCATTTCCGTTTTCTCGTGCGTCAGCACCCTATCGCGCCGGAGAACACGAGAAACAGTTCCCAATACCCGAATTCGCCAAGGGGACGAACCTCTCGTTGAGTGCAAAGGGAAATCCACTCGAAGGCTACGAACTGACAATCCCCGAAACGATGACTGGCGACGGGAACCCGCCGTACAATTTCCGCGTCCGAATTCAGCGACGGGACACGCAAGGAGAATGGAAGACGTTTGCCTACGATGACGTCATGGCCGAGTTTTGGAAGGCGAAGAAAGACCGTGACGGAAAACTCGTCCACTTCCTCCCTTCCGGTTTCTTTGCCGGGGAAGACGCATACCGCATCGCCGTGACACCAATGGACTTCTTCTACCGCGAAGGTCGTGTAATTTGCGCGGAGATCCCGTCCGGTGTGAAATTAAAGACGCTTTGGGAGAGTGTCGATCCAATGAAAGAGATGCGTTACTATGAGGGTGGAAAGCCGCTTGAACCGGATGCCGCCGGCTGGGTCGCGCCACAAACCATTCACGGGCAGTTCCGTTTCCCGAAAGGTGCGCTCAAGGGTGCGATTCGTAGTAAGACGAACCAACTCCTCGTAGAAATCGAGACCGACCAGCAGGATGGCGAATGGCACGCCTGGGGCGTCACGCTTCGTGGCGGCGGATGCGGCAATCTCTCCTTCTTCCAGACGCCCGTCGGGAAGTCTGGACCGCTCACGTATGTGATGCCGTTCACCCTGCCGAAAGACAAGGCGTTCACGGGAGATTGCGAACTCTCCTTCTTCTTCCGACCAGAGATCAAGGGGAACCGTTTCGCCTTCCGACGCATTCGACTTCTCGCCTAACCGGCGATGACTTTGACAAGAAAGGAAATCATGATCATGAAGAGAGAAACACAGATGAAACTGATTGCAGCGGCCAGTTCGCTGCTCGCGTTCGCATCCGTCGCGGCTGTAAAGACTGCGACACCATTCGCGGACAACATGGTTCTTCAGCGCAACCGTCCCGTTCCCGTATGGGGGACGGCGGATCCGGGCGAGAAGGTAACGGTCTTGTTCGCGGGACAAACGAAAACAGTAACAGCCGACGCGAAAGGCGTTTGGCGCATCGCACTGGACGCAATGCCCGCATCGAAGGAATCCCGTACGATGAAGATCACGGGAAATGAAAACAGTGAAGAACTCAAGAACGTACTCGTGGGAGAGGTCTGGTTCGCTAGCGGTCAATCCAACATGGAGTGCCCGATCTGGGGACCGAGTCCTCGCTATCGTGATGGCAAGGGTGCGGTCATGACCGCCGCAACGCGGCGTCCGTTCATCCGTTACGTGAAGAACGGCAGAAACTGTTCCCGTGCTCCCCGTTACGACTGGAAGGCCGTCTGGCGCGATTACTCGCCAGAGTCATTCCAAGCAACATTCGGTTACAACCTCTCCGCCGTCGCGTTCTACTACGCGCTGGAACTATACAGCGCGCTGGAGATTCCGATAGGTATCATCGATTCGAGCTGGGGCGGAACACGCGTCGAACCGTGGACACCGGCAAGCGCCTTTGAGACGGCACCGGTAATGCCGGAGAAGGTCGGCGCGGGAACTCCGACCTCGCTGTGGAACGGTATGGTTGCCGCGTGGGCGCCTTTCGCGATTCGTGGATTCATCTGGTATCAAGGATGCGCGAACGCGGGCGACGGTCTGTCGTACAGCGAGAAGATGCACAAACTCTATGAGGGATGGGCGAAGGAATTCGAGAATCCAAACCTCAAGCTCTACTTCGTTCAGCTCGCCCCGTTCTCACATAGCTGGTTCGGCGTCCAGATGGGACAAGTGAAGTTCGCGGAGGAGGAGAAGAACGCCGCGATCGCCATTACGTGCGATATCGGTAACTCTTGGGATATTCACCCGAACGACAAGGAAACTGTGGCGAAACGTCTTGCGCTCCATGCGCTGAAGCGCGACTACGGTTTCCAAAACGTGATCGACGATTCGCCGACGCTCAAGGAATGGAAGATCGACGGCAACAAGTTCATTCTCTCGTTCAACAACGCGAAGACTTGGTACGCCTACAATGCGGATCGCTCGGCAGCCATAGGCTTCGAAATTGCCGGACGCGACGGAAAATTCGTCCCCGCCAAGATTGAGAACTCCGGCGCGAATATGACACTCACGGGCACTGACTTGGTGATTTCGGCTGAAGGCGTCACCGAACCTCGTCGGTTACGTTATCTCTATTCCAAGCCTTGGATCGGCTCGTTGTATTCATTCGAGTCAGGGCTTCCGCTTGGACCGTTTGAAATCGATGCGCGCGATCCTTCCGAAGGACGTCGCGGACCTGCCGCAAAACTCGGTGATGCGCTCAAAGTTCCAGAACTCGAAGGATTCCGTCCCATACTTGCGGCAGACATCCCGACAAGACGTTTTGCGGGTTACTCGCTGAACAAGACGGCGGAAGCAGGCGCGTTTTCTCGCGTCGCCTACGTGCTCGAACTGGAACGCGTGGACGGATCGACAGACTGGGCGGTTGCGGCAATGGATGCATTCACGGATGACGCCGCGAAACTCGGCGTTCCCGCGGCAAGCAAGGCGTTCATCCAGCGCAAAGTCGCGAACCTCGTCGTTCGCTCAAACCGCGAGTGCGTGAAGGAGGGAGCTGCCGCCGCTGGGGGAATCATCGAATTTTTCAACACCAACTACGGACAGAGAAAGGGACTTGCGGACGCTGGCGGAAGTGATGCGATCTACGACTCCAACGATTCTTCGGCACCCTCGGATAAACCCGGATACGGGAGCATGCAGGTACATGACGCGGCAAGCGGTGCGACCATTTTCGCCTACAACCGCTTCAACGACGGCATCCCCGACATCGGAATCGGTAACAACGTCGAGGGTGACAATCCTGACTGGACGTTTATGGGGAATGCGGCAGACTACCGCACGCGCCGTCTCACCATCCTCGTGAAGTAAGATGGGCGACTGACGCCACCAGCCGGACAAGCGTGTTAAGCGTGTTGAGCCGAGCAAGTGTGTTAAGTAGAAGCGCATTCGACAGCTATCAGTAGTTATCGAAAATAAGGAAACGGAAGGGGTACACCCTGTACCGACCCCGCGCAAAAATGCGCGGTCGCGGAACAGGTGTGTCCCTTCTGTTGCCTACTCCCTATTTTCTACTGCCTTCTTAACACTTCTCTGCTTATCTTGCCCAACACGCTTAACCAGCTAGTGCAACGTACCCTACTGGTGTCCGCTTCAAACACCTCTATCTTGCATTCAGGAGCTGGAAATGGTATCCTAACGTTGTTTTTGATGGTCATAAAAGCTATGCCACGAAACATCCGTTCGAAAAGAGAGGAAGAAAAAAATGAAACACCTGACGATTGCTGTTGTTGCCGCCGCGATGGTATCCTGTGAAGGAATTGCAAAGCCTGGTCAAGCGAAGTCTGAACCATTCGGCGATGAACTGCTTGTACAGGTGAAGTCGTCTTTGGACGGGACGATGCAACCGTGCTGGTTCTGGGCACCTGAAAAGGCGAAGACCGAGGCGGTTCCGCTTGTCGTAGGACTCCACACTTGGAGCAACGGTTATCGGCAAAAGAGCAACTATGCCACCTGTCTTGAAGAGGCTAAGAAACGTGGCTGGGCGATGGTGGGACCGGATTTCCGAGGACCGAATAAAACGCCGCCAGCCTGTGGCGGAGACCTGGCCGTACAGGACATTGTCGATGCGGTCAACTATGCCAAGGGACGAGTCAAAATCGACGAGAAGCGAATCTATATCATTGGTGGGTCGGGAGGCGGTCACATGACGCTCCTGATGGCAGGCAGACATCCTGAGATATGGGCTGGATGCGTAGCGTTTTGCCCGATTACCGATCTTGCCCGCTGGCATGCCGATTCCATGCTCGATCATCCGGGGCGCGGTAAAAACTACGCCAAGATGATGGAGGGAGCATGCGGCGGTACGCCCTCCGCGAAGCCAGACGAGTACCGTCATCGTTCCCCTCTCACATGGATCGATGCCGCCGCCAAAGCTGGCGTTCCGGTGTACATCGCGACCGGTATTCACGACGGCTGGAAAGGATCTGTTCCTGTGGGGCATTCCTTCCGCGCGTACAATGCGCTCGCAGATGCAAAGGATCGTGTTTCGGAGGCAGACATCGCAAAGATCGAGGAAACACAACAAGTTCCCACCCCCCTCGTTTACAAGGGACCGTCTGACCCGTTCTACGGTGCGAAACAAAAAATTCATTTTCGTGGCACTTCGCAGAACGCGCGCATCACCTTGTTCGAGGGCGGTCACGCCGGCAACTATCCCGCCGGGTTTGACTTCCTTTCTCGTCAAGTGAAAGGCTGCGCAGCCGACTTCACGATTCCGACAAAAGGTTCTGGCGGTGAACAGGCACTCGGCAAGTGAGGCACAAAATCCGATTTGCGACGGAAACGGATAGAATCCTCAGCAATTCAAAGGCGGAAAGGAACAAGGCCATGACAACACAACTTTTCACTAAAATGACATACGTGGGAAATTCACAGATACAGGGTGACGAAAGGGAAATCACATCGGTAGTGCCGAGGGACAATCCTCTATTCTCCTCAACGAGAAAATCGTTCGGCGTAAAGTTGGTTTCGTGCCTGGCGGCTACGCTCATGGTTGCGACGGTACAGGCAGCGAGGGTCGATGTCTATCCGCAGAATTTTGAGGCGGGGGGCTGGGGGCTTGACGCACAGTTCATGGATGTGGTGGGTTCTCCGTATCTCATCGCGCACGGACTTGGCATCCGCGTCCTAGACGCCAAGGCACAAGTCCCCTTCCCTGAAAGTGGCGAGTATCGCGTCTGGGTACGGACGAAGAACTGGGCGGACGGAGCGCCGGGACGATTCCGCGTCCTGATCGATGGCAAACCGCTTGACAAGGTGTTTGGTGCAGACCGCCGCGAATGGGCTTGGGAGGACGGCGGAACCGTGAAGATCGAGAAAGGAAACGCGACAATCGCGCTCAATGACCTAACGGGGTTCGATGGACGTTGCGCCGGAATCGTGTTCGATTCAAATACAACAAGCGCTGCCCCTACCGGTGCGCTGAAACTCGACGAGGCGAACATTGCCGAGACAGTCAAGGCGGATTTCGTGGTCATCGGCGGCGGACTTCCCGGAACATGCGCGGCGGTCGCGGCGGCGCGGCGCGGAATCCGAGTCGCGCTCGTGCAGGATCGTCCGGTACTCGGCGGGAACGCCTCCTCTGAAATCCGCGTGTGGAGCGGTGGCGAAGCGCGGTACGACCTCGTGCGCGAATTGCGTGGACGTTTTATGAACCGCGTTGGCGACCTTGCTCTGGATGACGCACGTCGAATGCGGATCGTGGCGGACGAGAAGAATGTCATTCTGCGCGTCTCCACACGCGCATTCGGCGTAGAGAAAAACGCGGATGGTACGATTGACGCAGTCAAGGCACTCGATCTCAAGCGGAACCGAATTGTCCGCTTCGAGGCTCCGCTCTTCTGCGATGCGACCGGCGACGGTTGGGTCGGTTATTGGGCCGGTGCTGACTGGAAGATGGGACGCGAAGCGAAAGAAGAATTTGGAGAGGACATGGCACCTGACAAGGCGGACGGAGATACGCTCGGAGCCTCGCTCATGTGGACCAGCGCCATAGCCAATGCGCCGGTTGAATTCTCCGCGCCTTGGGCGGAACCACATGCGCAAGGACAAGTCGCTGTCAATGGTGAATGGAACTGGGAGTACGGCATCCACCGCGACATAATCGCCGAAGGAGAAGAAATCCGCGACCGTCTATTCCTCGCGATCTACGGCGCATTCTCGCTCGCGAAGAAACGTCCGGAAAACGCGAACCGAATCCTGAACTTCTGCCCGTATCTGCTTGGCAAACGCGAATCCCGTCGCATCCTAGGCGACTGGATCTACTCCCAAAAAGATGTGTCGGAGAACAAGGCGTTCGAGGATTCCATCGCATCGGGTTCTTGGAGCGTAGATTTGCATTATGACGACTGCAAGGAGGGCGTGGATTTTCTCACCACCTGCCGCCAGCCGCATTACGGACGTTACTGGATTCCTTACCGCAGCATCTATTCGCGTAACGTTTCCAACCTCTTCATGGTTGGGCGTTGCTTCTCCTGTACGCACGTGGGACTTGGGGGGCCGCGCGTGATCAACACGCTTTCTCAACTTGGCGTGGCGGCAGGCGAGGCTGCGGCAATGTGCCGCGAACTGGGCGTGATGCCGCGTGCCATTTACAAGGACGGACATGTGCGAAAACTTCAGGAGCGTCTTGGTGGCGGATTTCCCGGGGTACCGGAACAGAAGACTGTCGGATGGATAATCATCGATGACGAAAGCGAGGGGGTGAAGTTCGGTACAGGCTGGAAAATGTCGAGAAACGCCAATGGTGAACAGGTGGGCGGCTACGCACATTTCCCGACACAAAAAGCAGAGCCTGTAACGTATCCTTTGCCAGTTGGAAAGAAAGGGCGTTACGCGCTCATGGGGCGTGTCCCATACAGCTGGAGTGCGAAACAGGGGTCAAAAACCGCATTCGAGATCGATTCGGACGGTAAACACTCTTCCTTCTCCGCAGATCAAGCGCAAGGAACCGGTGAGTGGCAGAAACTTGGAGAGTTCGATCTCGCGCCGGGCGCGACACTCAAGATTCTTCCCGCGAAGTCAAAGGGATATGTTGTCGCCGACGGTTTCGCACTGATACAACTGTAGCTGCATCCTTGCGGAGATATGGTTACGCGCGTTCGGCGGAATAGACCGATTAGCGGGAGTGGAATCCGTGCAAAAAAAAGCACGATCATAGAATGACAAAAATTCAGGAGGAAAGGAAAATGATCTCTTGGAAAAATGGGAAAGCTAGAAAATCGTACTTGGTGCAGACGATTCGATTTGCCGTGTTGGCTGGTTGCCTGTTCGCTTCACTGTTTGGATCTTTGGCATTTGCAGAAAACGAACGACTGGTTGGTATCTTCTACTTTCTATGGCTCGGCGAGCATGGTCGCGGCGCACCGAGAGACATCTCGAAAATCCTTGCGGAAGATCCTCGTGCGGGATATAAGCAAGACGATCCGAAGTGGGGACCAATTGGTTGTTACCATCACTGGGGTGAACCGTTGTACGGTTACTACTTTTCAAATGACGAGTGGGTCGTACGTCGCCACATGAAGCTCCTGATGCAAGCGAATGTCGATTTCCTTTTCTTCGACACAACGAATTCGTTTATCTACGAGAAGAACGCGAAACTTGTTATGCGCGTTCTTCAAGAGTACCATGACGCGGGGTGGAAAGTTCCGAAGGTCATGTTCTACACGAACTCAGCATCTGGGAAAACCGTACAAAGGATCTACGACACGATCTACAAACCCGGTTTCGCGAAAAACGTTTGGTTTGAATTGGACGGACATCCGGTCATCGTCGCAAAGGAAAACGAGTGTTCCGAAGAGACGAAGAAGTTCTTCACCATCGTCAAGTCGCAGTGGCCAAACGAGGTGGCAAAGAAGGGTGGGTGGCCATGGATGGATTTCACGCGACCGCAACGCCTCTTCCCCGGCGAGAAAGTCAACCGTTCCGTCATGAACGTTTCCATCGCACAGCACCCGCAGCTACGTTTCGGCGATAGCGCGATGTATGGCGAGACGAATAACTGCGGGCGTGCCTTCCACAACGGACGGAACGATCCCGATCCTGAAGCTTGGAAGAAGGGGCTGAATGCAGCGGAACAGTGGAAGCGCGTGTTCGAGGCAGATCCTGATATTGTGTTGGTCACCGGGTGGAACGAGTGGATCGCCGGTCGTTGGAAGGGACGACCAGACCGCCCGATCATGTTCGTGGATTGCGCCAATGGCGAGTATTCGCGTGACATCGAAATGATGCGCGGTGGATATGGCGACACTTACTTTCTGCAACTCGTCGAAAATGTCAAACGATACAAGCACATAACAGACGAGCCCCCCGTGAACCCATCCGGAAAAATCCGTCGTTACCGTTGTTTTGCCGATGCCGAGATGCCGCGCGATGCGCCAGGCTACGGCACGAACTACGTGAACCGTACCCAGCGTAATGTGCCGAGGTGGATCGATGTGAGTCACACCGATGACTCTGTACGCTTTGAGGTCGAAACGATTGCCCCCATCACAGGAGAAGGAATCGGAGACTGGATGCGTCTGTATGTGAACGGAAATGTTGCGAACGACATCGGGAAAGTGACGGTAACGGGAAACCGGCTGACGCTTACCTTGACACGTACAGCGCTTGAGCTGCCGCCTTCCGGTCCATTCCGTTTCGAATTTAAGTTTGTCGATTCTACCCTACCCTGTAAAGATCCTATGGACTGGTACGAACTCGGTGTCGTCGTACCGTTAGGACGCCTCCCCTTTGTCTATCGAGGAGACAAAAGCCGCCAGTGACGAATGATTAAGCGCATGATTCTCACCGCATGTGCGGGTGATACAGAGGGATGGCTAAACCCAACCCCTTCGATAAAGAAACGTAAGGACATGAAATGAACACATCACTTTCCGCGGACGCACCCACAATTTCTCCAGCCGCCGCAGCGTCTTCATCGGCGTCACCGCCCCCCGCCACGGTGTCTTCATCGGTATCACCGCCCCCCACCGCAGCGTCTTCATCGGTATCACCGCCCCCCGCCGCAGCGTCTTCATCGAAGGGGGCGACTTTAGTCGCCCTGGTTTCTGCCTCGGTTTCCGCCCCAGTTCCCGCCCAGCGCCGCAAATCCCTGCGGAACCCAAATATCAACTATCGGGCAGGATG
>JAFYDR010000200.1 GCA_017544725.1 Kiritimatiellia bacterium | reverse complement strand
GGAAAGGTAGTACCTTTGTGGCACAAAGGTAGTACCCTTTCGAGGGAAAGGTAGTACCTTTTCGGCGTGAGGGTCAGGCGATTTGGTCGCAAGGGTAAGGGGGTTTTGTCGTAGGGGTAAGAGAGGCGCGAAATGACGGTCAAGTCGCCCCCTTCGGGCGCTGTCCCCTGCGATTCGCTTCGCCGCCGCCAAGATGGCGGCTGTCCCAGTTAGTGCTTGCGCGCGGAGGCTTAACTGGGAAAACGGGCGTCTCGCCCGTTCCATGGACGGTCCATGTGCGGCCCATGCAACGGACGGGACGTCCGTTGTCCCAGTTAGGCCGCCCCTACCAAACCACGGCCGCGTTTGACAGAATTCTAGCGAGGCACCTTCACTTACCGAGGTCAGGTAACTTGATGCCGCGCTCCTTCAAGAGAGCGGGACCGATGACGAGGCGGAAATGGTCTCCACTCGTCTGCCCATACACGACCATTCGCATCTGAAGGAAGGCCCACCCTCCGCGCAAACGGGAAATACACCGCACCTAAATCAGTGTTCGGGTGGCAGGAACTTCACATTCTGGATGGAAGATATTTTTTCCCCTTTCCCGACGGTCTCGATGAGGAATGCGATTACCTCATTGGTCGGCGCGTGGGCCAGTCGTGCACTGTCGTCTGGATGACGGGCACAGTACTGCACGAGATCGAACATCTCGGCGTCGATATCGGAAAAGAGAATCGGTTTCTGAAAACTAGACGAGTGAATCAACAATTCTCTATCCTCGTAGTTGCACTCGAATTTTATGATGCTCTTCCACTTGATTGTTTTCGTAGCGGTCTCACCTACAAATATAATACGTTGGTTCGTACAATTGAGAACACCGCTGCCGAAGTGGTTGAAGCGTTGGCTTCGGGAGAGTACGCGTGAGTCGGCTGCGAGATCCTCGATGTTCTCGGCCGACATGTTCCATAGGAAGGAATCGACAAAAGAGTCACCCCTCGGTTTACGGATAGTATTCGTGTGCGTACGTAGTAGCCAGAGTTCAGCGGTGTCGCACCAGAGTATCTTCTCACCTCTTTCGAGTAGTAGTTCTCCCGGTTGCATGGATTCTGTGATCCGTCCTGACAACATGTCATGCAATTGACCGCCCATTTTGAAAATGCGTTCTTGGTTCGGCAGCAGTTTCGTGCGCGACAATGTCGTTTCGATATTTTCTATAGAAAGAGAGTCGAACAGTGCTTGGCTTTCGGACATTATTGATTCAAGGGTCTCTTTTCTCAAATCCCAAAGGAATCCGGTTCCATATCCTTTCCCGTCTTCCTGTACTTTATCCATCTTTGACATGGTGTTATGAGCCGCCTCACATATTTTCTGAACCTGTTCGAGAACATCTTTGTGTAAGTTTGAGTATCTGGTCATACGTTCAAATATCGGTTCTGGCCATTGCGACAGACAAAATTCGACAGTCTGTTCTTTTTCCTTTTGTTTTAAAGATTCCATTTGTTGATAGATTTCATTTACGCGTTCTTTGATTTTCCCGATGAGTTTATCGAAACGTGTCCGTAATGTCGCAAAATTCTTGAGTTCTTCCCTCAGTTCACATTCTCGTTGACGCTTATACTCTTCATGCTTCTTTCGAACAGTCGGGGTCTTGTCTCTCTTAAGGCAAATGAGCACGGCCGCCCATACAAGCATGCCCATTAGGATCATAAATCCGAGAACCGCCATAATCTTCGCGTAACTGTCTGAACCTTTCAGGCTGGGAAACACCCTGGGGAGATTGCCACCGACCACAACAAAGGTTGTCAGGCCGAGTATCCAAAAAAGGCATCCTATGCAACAACTGAATGATTTGTTCGAAGGCGCAGAGACCTTGCCGATCGTATCCGGCTTTTCTGAATGGGTGTTGGCTGATGGTTCGTTGGTATCCCCGCTACGGCTCGCAGAGGGATTTTGTTTGACGGGTTTGGACGAGACCATGTTGTCTGATTTTATGTCAACGACTTTCTTGCCCTCCTTAATTGTCATACCCGCATTAGCCTCTTGGGAGCCGTCATCAACAATGGCCATACCACAAACTCTCTTTCTGCATCTTGTGATGTGTCACTACAAAAAATGCGCCGCAAACCACCGTCCAGATGAGATACCGAAACACCCAATTACGAAATATAGCAACAGTTGTGCAAAGTGCATACAACACTTTGGACAGCCACAGTACCATGTTTCGGAATCTGAAAGTTTCCTGTTTCCCATTAAAGCCCGACTCGCAATTACACGAACCACCCGGCGGGACTTCCGCCAGACGAAGAAAGTATAGCCAATTCCCGCCGCCCGCGCAAGCGGGAATGAACTGGCGTTACCCATTTTCTCAGCGCCGGTGTCGAGACGCGAACTCCAATGGCTCGCAAAATGGCGCTTCATTACCATTTCGCTTCCGCTTCGCACACGCCAGAGCCAATGTGATTCGTGGTTCGTGATTCGTGAACCACGAGCCACCACCAAACCACCGAGTGCGAAGCAACACTACCAACTATCAACTACCAACTAGGCACTAAGCACTAGGCACTACTGGATATCGGCCCGCAATCGGGGTCTGGGGCAACGCCCCAGCTTCAAATCAATCTGCTCCATGCGATCTCTTCCTGTGGTTGGACGGCGCAAAGCATATGGCGCAGCGGGAATGTGCCGCAGAAAGCGAAGCTTTCGGAGGGGAGTCCGAAGGGCCGCGCGGAGCCCCCTTTGCGAACCGTTGGAGTTGGGTGACAGACACAGCTGTAGACATCTGTCTCCGCGGTCCCCAAGCAAAAACAGCTTGTCGTTACCCGTCCGCAACCGAATCGGGATTCCGAGGGGACAGGCCCTTGGCGGCGGCTCGGCGAGACGCCTCGCCCCACCTTGCGGCCGCGAAACGCGGTAGGGACGGCGTTCCATCGCCGTCCGGAGGCGTGGCCGGCGGCGGAACGCCGCCCCAAACTACTACCTATTTTGACAGGGTTCGGGCGAGGCGGAAGCCGTTGATGTATTTACCGTGCGACGGAAGGGCAAGGAACCGGAAGAACGAGGTGGTGGTGACCGCACTGGTGTACCAGCAGCCACTACGTCCCACCCGACGTTCCCCAGAGGAAGGTCCGACGGGATCCGTCACACCGCTCGACAAGTCGCCGTGCCAGTCAAGACACCACTCCCACATGTTCCCGTGCATATCGTAGAGCCCCCAAGCGTTCGGCAGGTACGAGCCGACAACAGTATGACGTCCCGAGCAGCCGCCTTTGCCATCCGGCTCGTGCTTGGTGAAAGACGCATCAGGCTCCACCCCAGCGCGCCCTGCCTGGTTGAGCACGAACCGTCCAAGTTTCTTCAGGTCAGCCTCGGTGTCGCCGCCGTTGTTGTATTTGCTCGTCGTTCCCGCCCGGCAGGCGTATTCCCACTGAGCCTCGGTGGAAAGGTCAAAACCTTCAATCCCCGTCCGTTCCCTAATTTTGCCTATAAACGAAGACGAATCCACTGCTGAAGACGCAGGCCACTTCGCACCCGCATTTTTACCACGTATCATATCGTATGAAACCTTCTCCACAGGCCGCATGTCGCCCTTGAACTGGGATGGATTGCTTCCAGTCACCAGCTCGTACTGTTTCTGCGTCACCTCGAAGATGCCGCAGTAGAACGGCTTCGTGAGCGTCACCTCGTATTCGCCACCCATCTTGAACTTGCCCGGTTCGATACGGCGAAGGACGAGCTTCGTGGTCTTGTACTCGTCCGTCCAGCCGCCCTTCGGTTCGGCGGCGAGGTACGAGACGGGATACTTGCCCGCGTCCGGCCCCGCCGAGAGGTCGATGACGCAGTAGAGGGCATTGGAAGGTTCCTTGGCGGAAGCGGCGGGAGTGCCGCTTCCCCGAG
>JAFYDR010000199.1 GCA_017544725.1 Kiritimatiellia bacterium | reverse complement strand
CTTCGTTCGGAATGACGAATGACGGAAGATGGAATTAAGTGGGCTTCGCCCTAAGTGAGACTTTGTCTCGAAGTGGGGCTGACGCCCCTTAGTCCCGCAGGGACACTTAGCCACGTAGCGGCACTTAGCCCAGCAAGGGCACTTATCCGCCCACGGGAGGGGCAACGTCCCCGTTGCCTCACTTCGTTCGGAATGACGAATGAAAAATGACGAATGAAGAACTGTGGTACTTTCCTTTCTCTTTTCATTCTTCTTTGCCGCCATCGGCGGCTTACTTCTCAGCCTTTCAGCTTCCCCGCTTCTCAGCTGGCGGCGATAGCCGCCCTCTGCCAGCCAATTTCAAGCCGCAAAGCGGCGATTTAACCTTTTAACCTTTTCATTTTCATTGGCGGCGATAGCCGCCCGCCGCCTCTACTGCTTTGACGGGGAGAGACGGAGTGAGATACCGAACCATTCGTCTTGTTTCATGACGGAGGACGGTTTTCCTTCCCACGAGAAATGGAGTTGGTTCGCGAGCAGGAAAACATTCGATGGCGCATTTGCGATTGGGAGCAGATTTCCCAACTCAAATGGCGCACCGCCTTTACGGTTCACGGCAATCGTACGCGGTAACTTCGTCTCCCATTTCGACGTTTGTCCGTACCGTTCTGTATCCGTTCGGGCAAACTGGTGGATGGTATTTGCGGCATCTGTGATTGTCGCGCCGGTTGCTTCCGAGAAATGGATACGGATTGCGAAATAACCGTAGTTCACATTCGGGAGCTTGCGGGGCAGGAACGCATACGTCGCGTCCACCTCGTCCCCTTCACCGAAGGTGTAGGTTGTGTGGTAGTCAATCGGATGCGGCAGTCTGTCGAACCGTTCTTTCCCGCGCAGGGAACCGGAGAAGACCAGGCGCAAACGCTTGCTGGAAAGCGGCAGAATTTGGATGTATGGTTCCGCATCGTGCATCTGTTCGTAGCAAAGTCTTTCCTTGCCGAATCCGTTGTCCGTGTAGGCGGAGAGCGAGTCCATCGCCTTGCGCCACCTGCCGCCTTCGTTTTTCCAGAATCCGAAGATCGCGCCGTTCCGGCGCAGATCGACACGGATCTTTCCATTGTCGAACCGCCAGCCGCCGCTGATTGCGGTCAGCCAATCGCGGCATACGGGATTCGCTGTCTGCAACGAACTCTCCTTGTCCGCCGAGAACGCGGGAACGAACGGTTGCACCTTCAAGTGGATTCCCGTTTCACCATCCACCTTCTCCAGCAACTGGACAAACGTGCCCGGCTTGAATCCGGTGTACACCGTTGCCTTGCCGTTCTCCACGATGCCGAACCTCGCGGTCTCCTCGCTCAACCCGAAGGGATACATCCGCGAATCAAAAAACTCATCGCCGCCTTGTGGACGGAGGTAGATGGGGCTGACCTGCGCTCTTTGATTTCCCGAATTGTTCGCATTGCCCGGATGCCGGACGCGGAAGGGACCCTCGAAGTGTCCCTCCGCCGTATCCGCAAACCAACGTAGGTTCTGGTTTTCGCGGACGCCGGACTTGACCAAAAGCTGTTGCGTTCCCACCGATGGCACGGCGACGGTCTTCGTCTCTTTCACCGTCGTATCCGACAACAGGGAACGGATGGCGGCGATCACCTGTTCGTTGTCGGGCGCATGACGAACGACCGTGTAACCGAACGGCGGCAGCTCCAGCAGGAAACGTCCGTTGATGAAGGTGTATGTCCCGCCGCGCACCACGTCTTTCGCCTCGCCCTTGTCTCCCCACGAGGGAACACGAACCAGCTCCTTGACAGGCTCTCCCGAGAAGTTGATGAGGACAACGGACGAACCTCGGTTCCCGCTCCGCAGACAGGCGAAGATCGGCGATGGCGCCTCTACGGAGAGGTAGTCCGTCTTTCCCGTGTTCAGTTCCTCCACGCTGCGCCGTGTCGCGAAAATCTTCTGGTAGGCGTAGAAGTGACCGTCCTCCATTTCCAGATAGACGAGCGGGAAGCCGTCGATCCAGGAGATGAGCGCCATCGCCGCTTCCGTCGCCGCGTGTCCGTAACGAAGGGATGCGCGTAAGGAATCGTGGCTTTCAATGTGCCGCATCCGTACCGTCCCCGGAACGTCAATCGCCAACTGATCTTGAAGCCAACGCCGCAGACGAGGCACGAACGTCTCCGCATCCTCGGAATACCAGTGCGGCAGAATCTCGTAGCAGAGGGAGAAATCGTAGATGGCGTCGCTGGTCATGCTGAACATGCCGCCTTCCACCTCGGCCAGATTCGCCCCATCCGGACGCACGGACTTGACGGCTCTGCGCAGTGCGCGTTGCATCGCGAATCCGCCCTGCGACTGTGAATGGCTGGCGCGTGCGTAAGGAATTTTTGGATTCCAGTTGGGGATGTGCGATCCCTCCACTGCGTCGATACGGAAACCGTCGATCAGGTAGGTCTTCGTGTAGAATGAGGCGACCTTCTCCATGTAGTCGATCCAGGTCGGCCAGTTGAAGTCGAAGCACCAGTAGTCAAGTATCGAACCATCCTCCCGTTGCGCGAGCCATTCCGGATGCTGCTTCGCGCGCGGAAACTCGCTACGTCCACCGTGCGGTACGCAGTCCTGCCAGACGCGCATTCCCAGTCGATGCGCCTCGGCAACGAAAGCGTGGTAGTCGGCAGGCGTACCGATTCCATCTTGGAGCTTGTAGTAGTCGCGGGGACAATAGATCGAGGCATCCTCGATCGGCATCAGCCATGTTGCATTACATCCGAGACTGGCGATGTGCGGGAGCAGCGCGGCCGCGGCGGGGAATCCGCCGAGGTCACGACAGTTCGATCCGATCGTTCCGCCGGGATGCAGGGAATAGAGGATGAGGCGGCGCACCCACTCCGGGCGGCCCTTCGGAATAGCACATCCGATTTTCTGGTACCATTGCGGCAGGTTCCGTAATGCGGTCTCGCCGTCTGCTTTCTGCACCCAGATCCAAGCGTCGCCCAGCCGTTGCGTCACGCCCTTTCGAAAGTGCCCCATCGTTGAGAATCCGGTGACCAAACGCAGGCTCTTGTCGTCCTTCCACTCGTAAACTCGCGTGCTGCCATTGTCCGAATACTCTTGTGTCCGATCCACCAGCCACAT
>JAFYDR010000009.1 GCA_017544725.1 Kiritimatiellia bacterium | reverse complement strand
TTTCGTCGTCCGCGCCGTCCAGGAGGAGACGGACCGCGCTTTGGTGGCAGTGGCGGATTCCGTAGCAAGATTCGCAAGTCGCGCGATGGAGAGTTCCGGAAACGCGGCGGGTTCAACAGTCACCGCCGTAACAATCGTCCCAAGAAGTAGGAAATATCCGACAGGGAAAAGGAGTCAATCATGTCAGAAGAGACGACAGAGAAACAGGCATCGAACCAGCCGGTACGCAACGTTACGTCTAACGAATATCGGGATCAGCGTATCGCCAACTTGAAGAAGCTCGAGGAACTGGGATACGACCCGTTCGGGCGGGCTTACGAACGGACTCGGCTTTCCGAAATCCGTGCGAATTTCGAAGAGGAAAAGATCGTGCGTGCCGCTGGCCGCATGATGACCGTGCGCAGGATGGGGAAAGCCGCCTTTGCGAACATCATGGACGGAACCGATTCCTTCCAGGTGTTTTTCAAGAAAGACCTGTTGGATGAAACCGCTTATCAGGCATTCAAATATGTTGATATCGGAGATTTCATCGGTGTCGAGGGACGCCTCTTCCGTACGCGCACTGGCGAGATGACGATCGAGGTTCACAGCTGGAATTTCCTCTCGAAGGCAATTCAGCAGCCGCCCGAAAAGTTCCACGGGTTGCAGGATACGGAAGACAAGTATCGGAAACGCTATCTTGACCTGATGACGAACAAGGAGTCACGTGACCGTTTTATCAAGCGGATTCGTATCCTTGCTGAGATTCGCAACTTCCTGCAGTCGCGCGGATTCCTGGAGGTGGAAACCCCAATCCTTCAGGGACAGGCGGGAGGTGCCGCCGCCAAGCCGTTCTTCACCCATTACAATGCGTTGAATCGCGATATGGTGTTGCGTATTGCACCCGAACTTTACCTCAAACGCCTCATCGTTGGCGGGCTCGACAAGGTGTTCGAACTTGGAAAGGATTTCCGGAATGAAGGAATCGACCGGACCCACAATCCGGAATTTACCGTGCTGGAGATTTACGAGGCGTACGGCGACCGCACTTCGATGAAAAACATTATCGAAGGACTGTTGCCACACCTGTGCGAGAAGGTGATCGGAACGATGGAGATCCCGTACGGAACGGAGGGAGAGGTTCTGAATTTCCGGCCGCCATACAGAGAAGTTGCCTACTCGGATCTGGTCCGTGAGTTGATGGGCGATGATTGGTTCTCGTTGCCGCTGGAAGAGGCGAAGGTGAAAGCGAAGGAAAAGGGACTGGACGAAATCGATCCTGCGTGGGATCACCTTCTGCTCACCCACGAAGTCTATGACAAGCTCATCGAGAAAACTTTGCGCCAGCCGACCTTCGTCACGCGTATTCCGCATCAGTTCGTGCCGCTTGCCAGAACCTGTCTGGACGATCCTTCGTTGGTCGATGTCTTCGAGTTTGTCGTTGCCGGAAAAGAGCTTTGTCCCGGTTACACGGAGCAAAACAATCCCTTCGAGCAACGCAAGGCGTTCGAGAATCAGGCAGGCGAAGACACGGAGAAAATTGACGAGGATTTCATCCTCGCCCTGGAACACGGGATGCCTCCCACCGGTGGACTCGGATTGGGAATCGACCGATTGGTGATGATGCTGACGGGAACCGAAGTGATTCGTGATGTAATCCTCTTCCCGCAGATGAAAGACAATCGATAGAAGCGGGTGGGCGGCTAACGCCGCCCGTTGGGTGAAGCGTGTCAACTGGCTAAGCTGGGTAAGCACCTCAACCACCTAACTACCCAACCACCTAACCTCCGAACCATTTGCGAAGCGGGTCGATGGCGGGGAAGGGACATAAAGGACGAAAGAGACAAAAGGGACGAGTGATCATACCCCGTCATTGGCGGCTTCATTTTTCTCTCTTCATTTTTCATTACCGCCTTTGCGGCTCTTGTCGCTACGCAAAGCCTCACCCTGCTTTTCAGCCTCTCGGCTTTTTAGCTTTTCAGCTGGCGGCTTGCCGCCATCGGTGGCTCGTCATTCTTCATTTTTCTCTCTTCATTGGCGGCATCAGCCGCCTCGGATAGTTACGCTAGCGTAACCGGTAGATGTGAACGGCGAATGGCTCGAAGGTGTCTTCGAGCATTCCCGCCGATAGCGTCAGTTGCCGCTGCTCATACAGCGTTTCCACGTTCTTCACGTTCTCCGGTAATGCAAAGCGGGTGCGCACTGTTTCCGTCGCGGCGTTGACCGCGAAGAGATACCAAGAATCATCGTGACGTTTCAGCAAATGCGTCACGGAAGGATTCTTGCCTAACGGATCTAGCGTAGGTCCGCTGAGTACGACGGCGGGCGGGAGTTGTTTCGGCGTTCTTTCCACAAGAATCGGTGAAAGCTCCGAAAGGCGTCCGGCGAGGTCGCAGATGTTCTGCCAGCGTTCTGGCTTGGAGGTGACGCCTTGATTATCTTTGAAGCCGCCGTAGGTGTACCAGGTGATACCGTGGGCACCTTGGATGATAGCGGCGAAGGACATTGCGAAGAGCTGTTCGCGTGTGGGGAAGTGCTTCCAGCCTGACCATCCTAGGAAATACTGGATGATTGGCCAGCAGGCGTGGCGCATTCCGTTTCCGTACTTACGCATGTCATCCGCAGAGTTCTGCATATCCTGAATCGTTTGGGCAACGCATGTCAGATCGCTCTTGTCGCCCTTTGCTCCCCTCACTGGATAAATCTCTGGCATGAATGTATCCGTTGCGTTGACATAATCCGCATAACGCGGAGACCAAGCGTCAGCCTGCGTGGTAAGCCGATTTGGATCAACCGCTTTCACGGCATCATGGTAGTCCAATTCTTCTTCCTTTGTGATGTGCGTCGTGGTGTCATCTCCAAGATACCAAGCGAGCACGCTCGGGTGATGTCTCCCAATCTCAAGCAGGTTTTTGTTGGGGAAACGAGCGGCCACCCACAATTTCAAACCATATTTTTCAGCGGCGGCTAAAAATTCAGGGTCATAACTGTTTCCGTAGGTGTGTGCGAAGTTGAAGCCCGCATCCTGCAATCCCTTGAAGGCGACATCGAAATTCATTCCGTTGAATTCCCGCTTGCAGACCGCATAGATTCCAATTGGGAAGAACGGCTTTCCGTTGATCAACGTGATTCCGTCGTCGCGTAGGGAGATGCGGTCCGTTTTTGGCGACTCGCCGATCCAAAAACGTTTCTCGTTGGTACGCGAATTTCCCAGTGTGTCGGCAACTGTCACCTGAACCGTATGCAGTCCGTTTGTCCAAGGCTCGGATGAGACGTCCCTCAAGATTTCATTCCCAGTTCGGGAGAATCGGTCCGTTTCCTCTTTGCCGTCCACCACAACGAGCAGCGTTTTCCATGCCACGCCAGCGGCATCGGTGATCGACAGACGCAGCCGTTCGAAACGGTTCGTCGTAGGCGTTTCGCTGAGAACTTTCACGTATGGCGCACGACAGTCCCTGCGCCAGCTCCAATTTGAGTCTTGCCACGAATCTGACGAAACGGAATGGAGTCGCGGTGTCGTTTTGGCATTCGAGGAGATGAGTACACGATACTGGATATACGGCGCGTCTGCGACGAACGGTTCCGTGTAGAAAGTCTTGGGTGTCTTGTCCGGTCCACTGAACGGAACTTCGGAGAGCTTGTCTAGATCGTCCGAGCCGCGCCATTGGAATACGAGTGAGCATCCGTCGGGGACAACCGCACGCCATTCGATCTTTCCACCCGCATGAGGTGCGGAAAGAAAGCTGGCGTTTCGAGTGTAACGCGGAGTATGGGAGTCAAGACGATAGAATCCCAAGTCTTGGTAGATCACGCTTTTTTCCGGCAGCAGATTGGGAACGTCGAAACCGAACTGGATTGAAACGGCACACGCCCCTACCGGTATTTTTCCACGGTGAAGAATCGGGCTGAAGACGCTCGAGGAATCAAGACCATGCGGAATTGGCTCGCTGGAAATCTTTTTCCCCGATGCGTCGAACCAGGCGAGTGCGCTGTTGAACCCTTCGCCGTTCTTGAGCGGATCCCGAAACGGGACATCAGACTTTGCGGAACATACAAGCAGATATTCTTCGCCTTCTCCGGAGAGGGGGAACGGTTGTGACCGCAGATGCCACGCAGAGTCACCCTCCTTCACTCCGATAACCTGAAGAACGCCCATTCCGTCCTGCCCTGCGCCAACATGATACTTGAGCCGGTTCTCATAGTTGCGGAACTTCCAGTCCTCGCCATTCGCAAATGCGTTCGTCACAACGGCATATCCGTCCGATCGGCAGCAGAGTGCGTTTTCGACAATCTCGATGTTGTGAGCATCAATGATGCTGGCGGCATCTTCGCCTGACCCATCGTGGCAAAAACAAAGGGTCACGACTGCAATGGTTGTCCAAAAAGGAAAGAGTGGAATAGTTCCGCGTTTCATGGATTTTTCCTCCTTACGTGAACGAAACCTCTTGACCGACGAAACCGTAGTTGCCGCCAACCACGTATTCCATTGCGGTCGGAGAGAAACGATCCTGTACCGTAATGTGCAAATGTCCAGCCAAAATTCCTTTCAGCAGAGGTTCGGACTTGAGGTAGGCGATAAAGTCGCGTGTCACGGGGTCTTCCTTTTGGATTTTGTATTCCCCCTTCGTGTCCGGCCAGCCGCGGAACTTCGTTCCGTAATTCCAGTATTTCGCATTGGTGCCGAAGATGAAATCCGTGTAGAAGGGGACATGTGTGATGAGAACGATGGGTTGACCCTTCTTCGCTTCCGCCTTGAACTGTTCGACCTGTTCGGGAGTCACGCGGGCGTGTACTTCGTCCAGCGAAATGAAACGGACTCCATTCACCACCTGCGAGGCGAACGAGACGTTGAACGGATAGTACTGGCTCAACAGCTCGCGTGTCTTGGCGAGATTCGCCGAAGGATTGTCCGGTCCCTTGTCCAGCCACATATTGTGCGAATACTCGTGGTTCCCGATGGAACCGAACATCGCGTCACCGTAGTACTTCTTGACCAAATCCAGATTTGCCTGGGAAATCCAGTCAATCAAGTCACCCGTGTGCAGCAGATAGTCGGTGTTATCCTTTGCCCAAGCGATGGAGTCGCGCAGAGCCTCCTCCTGACGACCGCCGAATGTCTGGGTACGTACTTCCTTCAGCTTCTGCTTCTTCTCGTCTTCCTGCGGGTATGCTTCCGTCAGGTGCGTGTCGGAAATGTGCAGAACGGAGAAAGGCTCGGTGGCACCCGCGTTGATGTGGACCTTGTTGATGCTCAGCCGTTCAAATCTGCCACGCTTGGGGAAGATCGCTGGATTATCCGCCAATGCAGGCAACCGCGAAGTCGCAATCAGTCCACCCAATGCCAACGTACTTTTCAGAAAATCCTTTCTAGTCATCGATTCTTTCATCTCGTCACTACCTTTCATCGTGCTTGTCTCTCGAGGAGACGATTCAATCCAATCGTTCCCGAAAGCCCCATTCTACCACGAACATTCCATCTTGGTCAACTTCACGACTTCGTGTAACAAAGTTATACGCAAGTGCCCCGCCCGCGCTGCGCGCGGGAACGTTCATGAGGATAACTTTCGACAAGGTTA